>DASSQF010000068.1:0-13856 GCA_035702685.1 Propionibacteriaceae bacterium | reverse complement strand
GCAGGACCAGGAGGCGGCCCTCCAGATGGGCATCCCCGTCGGCCAGGTCCAGCACATCGCGTTCGTCATCGCGTCGGCGCTGGGCGGTCTGGCCGGTGTCTTCATCGCCCTGTACGTGGGTGTCGCGAACCCGACCTCGGGTCTCAACATCGGCATGACCGCCTTCGTCGCAGCCACCCTCGGCGGCCTCGGCTCCCTGGCCGGCGCGGTCCTCGGCGGCTTCGTCCTGGGCATCCTCGAAGCCTTCGGCATCCACTTCTTCGGCGACACGGCGCGCGAGATCATCGTCTTCGTCGTGCTCATCGTCGTGCTCATCGCGCGTCCGGGAGGGCTGCTGGGCAAGGTGCCGCTGCTGTCCACCGAGCCGCTGACGGGGACGTTCCTGGGCAAGGGCCGCCCGATCCGGATCCCTCGGTGGGCCTGGCTCGTGGCGTTCGTCGTGGTCGGGGTCCTCATCCCCGTCCTCGGCGACAACTACGTGCTGACGACCGGCACACAGGTGCTCATCTACGCCGTCATCGCCGCGGGCTTCACCATCACGGCCGGCCAGGCCGGCGTCCTCGCCCTCGGCCAAGCCGGTCCGATCGCCATCGGCGCGTACACGTCGGCGCTCATCACGATCAACCTCGGCGTCCCGTTCTGGCTCGCCGTACCGCTCTCGGGCCTCTCCGGCGCGGTCATCGCGTCGATCCTCGCGTCGCCGATCTGGGGCGTGAAGGGCCACTACATCTCCATCGCCACCCTGGGCATCGGAACGGCGATCGTGGCGATCATCCGGCTCATCGAGCCGCAAGGGATCTACGGCATCCCGATGCCGTCCCTGGGCGGGACGCTGCTCGCGACCCCGCTCGCCTACTACCTGATCGATCTCGGCGCCCTCGTCCTCACGCTCCTCGTCATGTGGCGCCTGCGCGCGTCGCACCTCGGCAAGGTCATCGCCTCGGTCGGCTCGGACGAGATCGCCGCGCTGGCGTCAGGCGTGCGCGTGCGCGACTACAAGGCGCTCGCGTTCGCGGTCTCCGCGTTCTTCGCCGGCGTGGGCGGGTCGCTGCTGGCCCACCAGTACACGTACATCGACCCGACCATCTTCACGATGCTCATGTCGCTGCTCGTCGTGACGATCGTCATCATGGGCGGGGTCAACCTTCCCCCCGGCGCCGTCGTGGGGTCGATCGTGCTCATCGGCGCCATGGAGCTGTTGCGGTTCACGCCGGAGCTGCGCATCGTCGTGTACGGCCTCGTGCTGATCCTCGTCGTGAGGTTCCGCCCGGGCGGGGTCCTGGTGAGGAACGCATGAGCGAGCCACTGCTGGAGGTCGTCGACCTCGAACGCCATTTCGAGGGGCTCAAGGCCGTCGACGGAGTCTCGTTCACCGTCGACCAGGGCGAGGTGGTCTCGATCATCGGGCCGAACGGTTCCGGCAAGACGACCACGCTCAACCTGGTCACGGGCACGATCAAGGGCCACGGCGGCACCATCCGCCTCGCCGGGGAGCGCATCGACCACGGCGACACCGCGCGCATCGCGGAGCACGGCGTGGCGCGGACGTTCCAGAACGGCCGCGTCTTCGCGACGCTGTCCGTCGCCGACAACATCGAGGTCGGCATCCACTCGACGCTGCGGGCGAGCAGGCCGTTCCGGAAGCTGTCGAACGTGTTCCTGCTGCGCTGGGTCCCGCTGCTCGCCGAGCTGTTCATCGCCATCATCGGGACGCCCGCGTCGCGGCGCGAGCGCCGTGTGATCGACGAGACGGTGGCGACGGAGGTCCACCGGTTCGAGGCGCGTCTGGGTCCGCGACGGGAGGACCCGGCGTACTCGCTGAGCTACGCCAACCGGCGTCGTACCGAGATCGCACGAGCGCTGGCGCTGCAGCCCCGGCTGCTCGTCCTCGACGAGCCGACCGCGGGCATGAACCAGTCGGAGACGGCCGAGGTCCTCGAGCAGCTGCTCGAGCTCAAGGCGGCGGGCCAGACGATCCTCCTCGTCGAGCACAAGCTCGACCTCGTCATGACCGTGTCCGACCGGATCATCGTCATGGACGGTGGCCGGATCATCGCGGACGGGGCTCCTGAGGCTGTACGGAGCGACCCGGCCGTCATCGAGGCGTACCTCGGCCGCCGCCGGGGAGCCGAGGAAGGGGCGTCCCATGAGTGACCTGCTCGTCCTGGACGATGTCAACGTCTACTACGGCCCGTTCCACGCCCTCCGCGGGAACACGCTGACCGTGGGGGAGGGCGAGATCGTCTCGCTGCTCGGTGGCAACGCCAGCGGCAAGTCGACGACCATGAAGACCATCCTCGGGCTCGTCAAGGTCCGGAGCGGCGCGGTCCGCTTCGCCGGCAGGGACATCACCCACGCCTCGACGAGGAACCGGGTCCAGGCCGGCATCGCGTCCGTCCCGGAGGCCCGGCGGGTCTTCCCGCAGATGACGGTGGACGAGAACCTCCTCGCCGGCGCGTACACCCGTACCGACAAGGCGGGCGTCGCCGAGGACCTCGAGCGGATGCGCTACCACTTCCCGCGGCTCGCCGAGCGCCGGCGTCAGGAGGCGGGCACCCTCTCGGGCGGGGAGCAGCAGATGCTGGCCTTCGCACGGGCCCTCATGAGCCGGCCGAAGCTCATCTGCATGGACGAGCCGACGATGGGCCTGGCCCCGAAGCTCGTCGATCAGGTGCTGGACGAGATCGCGCGCATCAACGCGGAGCTCGGTGTCGCCGTGCTGCTCGTGGAGCAGCAGGCCGAGCTGGCGCTCTCGATCGCCTCGCGGGGGTACGTGCTCGCCACGGGCGAGATCGTGCTGGAGGGCCCTGCCCGCGACCTCCTCGACGACCCCCAGATCCGCGAGGCCTACCTGGGCAAGGGAGTCGTCTCGTGAGCCTGTCGCCGCCCCTGGCGGTGCCGTAGGATCCGAGCGTGGCGGCCGACGACGAGAACGAGCTGGGACGGCCAGCGACGATCTACGAGGTGGCCGAGGCCGCCGGGGTCAGCCCGTCGACCGTGTCGCGGACGTTCTCCCGTCCCGGCCGCGTGTCCGTACGGACGGCTGACCACGTGCGGGAGGTGGCCGCACAGCTCGGCTACCGGGTCGACGGGGTCTTCCGGCCGACCGTGCCCCAGCAGACCAAGCTCATCGCGCTGGCGACCGCCGACGTCACGAACCCGTTCTACTTCGGCATCCTTCGCGGCGCGGAGTGGGCGGCCGCGCGCGCCGGGTACACGCTGCTGCTCATCGACGCCCAGGAGTCGGAGACGATCGAGCGCCAGAACCTGCAGCGGGTCCTGCCCCTGGTCTCCGGCATGGTCATCGCCTCGACCCGTACCTCCGACACCGTCCTGCGGAGCGTCTCGAAGAGCACGCCGGTCGTCGTCCTGAACCGGCAGGTGGGCGGCCTCGCCTGTGTCGTGCCCGACTCGCCGCGCGGCATGCGCCGCGCCGTCGAGCACCTCGCGACCCTCGGCCACCGCCACATCCACTACCTGCCCGGTCCTGAGGCGTCCTGGATGAACGGCATCCGCTGGCTCGCCATGCGGGAGGCCGCGGCCGAGCTCGGGCTCCGCGAGACGAGGCTGACCCCGGCGATCCCGACCGTCGAGGGCGGCCACCACGCCGCCGACGAGGTCGTGGCCAAGGGTGTACGGGCGGTGGTCTGCTACAACGACGTCATGGCGATGGGCCTCATGCGGGGGCTGCGGGCGCGGGGAGTCCGGGTGCCGCACGACATCAGCGTCGTGGGCTTCGACAACACGTTCGCGTCCGACCTCGTCACCCCGCGGTTGACGACGGTGGCGGCGCCGCTCACGACGATCGGCGAGACCGCGATCCGCCAGGTCCTTGCGATGATCGGCGGGGCGAGGCCGCGCGGCGACGCGCCGACGCTCGTGCCGGTACGGCTCATCGTCCGCGAGTCGACGGGCGCGCCCAGGGCCTGATCGCCCGGTCGTCGGCCGGCTGGAGTCAGCCCCGTCGCGAGGGGCCGGCGCTGCTCAGCGCAGCCGGTACAGGACCTCGCCGGCGTTCTCGACGACGATGGTGCCGGGCTCGGCCCGCCACGCCTCGACGTCGATCGTCGCCGGATCGAGGTAGCCGAGGTTCACGCTCTCGCAGACCTCGCGCGGGATGCCGGTCGCGAGGGTCACCTTGATGCGGTTCGTCTCCACACCGGTCGCCGGGTCGTACGTGCCGGCCCCGCGGACGTGCGTCGAGTGGGCGAGGACGCCCTTGGGGACGTTCTTGAAGCGGTCCCACTGGCTCGTGAAGTACTCGATGCAGTGGTAGCCGATCTCGTAGATCTCGGGGTGCGTCTCCGACACCTCGGTGACGTGGGGCGCGTAGATCACGACCTCCCCGCCGTCGGCCATCGCGGGCTGCGCCTTGTAGCAGCCCTTCGCCGCCGTCCAGATGTCGTCGTACCGGCGGGGCATCATGGCGAGCATCCGCTGGTAGGGGGTGTCCGTGTAGACGATGTGGCTCTCCGCGGCGATCTCGGCGGTGGCCGTCCACGCGTCCTCGGACGTGCCGAACGCGGCCGCCTCGAGGAGGCCGGTGCCCGACTCGACGACGAGGCACAGCGCGAGCCGCTCGGTGGGGATGAGCTCGGAGCCGGCGTTGATGATCGCCCGGACGGGGGTGACGCCCGTGACGCCGATCATGCCCTCGACGCCGATGAGGGCCCCGACCCAGTGGGAGAGGTCGATGATGTCGTGCGTCGCGCAGCCGGGGATGAAGTACTTGTTGCCGCCCGAGATCCCAGCCACCTCGTGCGGGAAGACGGGGCCGATGACGATCGCGTAGTCGCTCTCGACGATCCGCCGGTTGATCTCGACGTCGACGGCCTCGCTCATGGCGCCCCGGCTGAGCTCGGAGATCTGCTCGGCACTGAGGCGCCCGACCGAGACGATCTGGTCGGCGCTCGCCCACTCGTGGTTGACGATCTCGAGCCCCGGGTACAGCGCCTCGAGGCCGCCGGGCCCGGCGCCGAACATCCGCTCGATCTCGTGCGGCTCCATGTACGAGTGGGTGCCGAGCGCGATCACGGCGGTGAGCTTCGCGACGCGCCCCACCAGCGCCTTGTGGACGATCCCCATGACGAGCGGCAGCGGCATGCTCCGGGTGCCGTCGGGCACGACGAGCACGACGTCCTTGCCGTCGACGGGCAGGGGAGCGAGGTTGCGGTCGACGAAGTCGGCCAGCTCGGCGTCGGACAGGTGCTGGTGCGCTCCTCCGATGACCTCGAGAGGAATGGGTGTCGTCACGTGTACTCCTTCGTCCGCTCGAACGCTACAACGGGAAAGAATCTGCAAGGCTGCCACCGCCGACTGTTGCCGGGCGAGGATGACGTCATGCCTGCGCTGACGCTGCACCCCGACCGACTCTTCCCTGCCGAGACCAGGACCCGCGACGTCGCACGCCGCCTGTACGAGACGGTGAAGGACCTCCCGATCATCTCCCCGCACGGGCACGTACCGCCCCAGTGGATCGCCGACAACACGCCGTGGAGCGACCCCACGAGCCTGCTGCTGAGTCCGGACCACTACATCAACCGCCTGCTCCACACCCACGGCGTGCAGCTGTCGAGCCTGGGCGTGCCGCCGGGCAAGGTGACGCTCAGCGAGGACGAGGCGCGCGCGGCCTGGCGTACGTTCTGCAGCCACTGGCCCGTCTTCCGCGGGACCCCCGTCCGGTTCTGGATGGAGGCGGAGCTCGTCGAGATCTTCGGCGTCGACGTCCGCCCGTCCGCCGAGACCGCCGACGCGATCTACGACAGGATCGCCGCGACCCTCGCCCAGCCCGACTTCCGGCCGCGTCAGCTCATGGACCGCTTCGACATCGCGTTCATGGCCACCACCGACGACCCGTGCGACGACCTGCACTACCACCAGCAGCTCGCCGCCGACGCCTCGTTCACGCGGCGCGTGGCTCCGACGTTCCGACCCGACCGGTACCTCGAGCCGGCTCGCGACGGCTGGACCACTCTCGTCGACACCCTGGCGTCCGTGTCCGGGATCGACACCGATACGTACGACGGCTGGGTGCAGGCGATGGAGAACCGCCGGGCCTACTTCAAGGAGAACGGTGCGGTCTCCAGCGACCACGCCCACGCGGACCTCGACACCACGCCGCTGCCGGCGAACGAGGCGGCACGCCTGTACCGGAAGGCTCGTGCCGGCCAGATCACGACGAGCGAGGGCGACGCGCTGCGCCGCACGATGCTCTTCGAGATGGCGCGCATGGCCTCCGAGGACGGCCTGGTCATGACGCTCCACCCGGCGGCGTTGCGGAACCACCACACGCAGACCTTTGAGACGTACGGGCCGGACGTGGGCGCCGACGTGCCGATGACGGTCGAGGCGACTCGCTCGCTGCGTCCCATGCTCGACGCGTTCGGCACGAACCCCACCTTCCGGCTCGTCGTGTTCACGATGGACGAGACGATCTACGGCCGCGAGCTCGGCCCGCTGGCCGGGTTCTACCCGTCGATGTTCGTCGGCGTGCCGTGGTGGTTCATCGACGCCCCCGACGCGATCAAGCGCTTCCGCAAGGCGCTCACGGAGCCGGCCGGCTTCACGAAGACCTCCGGCTTCATCGACGACACGCGGGCGTTCCTGTCCATCCCCGCGCGCCACGACATGTCCCGCCGCCTCGACAGCGTGTGCCTCGCCGACCTCGTCGTCGAGCACCGCCTGGAGGAGGACGAGGCGCTCGAGGTCATCCACGACCTCGTCGCCGTACAGCCGAAGGAGGTGTTCCGCCTTGGCTGAGCACACGCTCTCCCGCGAGGAGTACGGACGCCCGACGAGCCCCGTCCGTACCGTCCACCTGGGTCTCGGCAACTTCTTCCGGGCTCACAGCGCCTGGTACACCGAGCACAGCACCCCGGACTGGGGCATCGCCGCCTTCTCGGGTCGCCGCGACACCCACGTGGCCGAGCTCTCCGCCCAGGACTGCCTGTACACGCTCGTGGAGCAGGGCAAGGAGGTCCACACCGAGGTCATCTCGGCCCTGTCCGCGGTCCACACGGGCCGCGACCTCACCGCGTGGCGCGGCTACTTCGCGTCGCCGGACGTCACGGTCGTCACGCTGACGATCACCGAGGCGGGCTACGTCCGCGACTCCTCAGGGGCGCTCGACGTGGCGAACGACGCCGTGCGTGACGACATCGCCGCGCTCAAGGAGTCCCCGCTGACGGGAACGGTCACCACCGCCCCCGGCAAGCTGGTCGCCGGCCTGCTCGCGCGACGGGACGCCGGCGTGGGGCCGATCACGATCGTGCCCTGCGACAACCTCGTGAAGAGCGGCGAGATCACCCGGCGCGTGGTCGAGGAGCTCGCGGCGCAGGTCGACGGGTCGCTCCAGGAGTGGATCGACGCGAACGTCGGGATCGTCACGACGATGGTCGACCGGATCACGCCACGTCCCACGGACGCCGACATCGCCACGGTGGCGGAGGTCACCGGAGTGGACGACCGGGCGCCCGTCGTCACCGAGCCCTTCACGGAGTGGGTCATCGAGGGCGACTTCGTCGCCGCGCGCCCCGAGTGGGAGAAGGCCGGGGCCACGTTCGTCGACGACATCGTCCCGTTCGAGCACCGCAAGCTGTGGCTGCTGAACGGCTCGCACTCGCTCATGGCGTACGCCGGCCCGATCCTGGGCCGGGAGACCGTGTACGAGGCCATCACCGACCCCGTCCTGCGCGCCTGGGTCGAGGAGTGGTGGGACGCTGCCGTCCAGCACCTCCCACTGCCCGCCGACCAGCTGGCCGCGTACCGCAAGGCGCTCGTCGACCGGTTCGAGAACCCGTCCATCCGCCACCTGCTCAGCCAGATCGCCGCCGACGGCTCCCAGAAGATCCCGATCCGGTTCGTGCCCACCCTCAAGGCCGAGCTCGAGAAGGGGATCGTGAACCAGGGCGCGACCCGGCCGATCGCCGCGTGGGTGCTGCACCTGCGCGGGTACGGACCGGTGCCGGTCAACGACTTCCGCGCCGACGAGGTCAAGGCGCTCGTCGTCGAGGACGAGGCGACGACGGTCACGAACGTGCTGAGGTGGCTCGGCGTCGACAACGACCAGGTCGCCGAGACGGTGCTCCGGCAGATGCACGAGATCCTCGAGGCATGACGGAATAGCCGCCGCAGCGGCCCGGTTGCCTCGAAGGTCCAGCTGTCGCAGCAGTTCGCTGTGGCACGTTCACTGTCGAAGGGAACATGTCGATGGCAACCACCAGCACCGCTCGTACCACCTGGCACGGATCACTCACGGAGGGCTCCGGCACGACCGCCCTCGTGACGTCCGGAGCAGGGACGTTCGACATGACGTGGCAGAAGCGCGCGGAGTCCGGCACCGGCGGTACGAACCCGGAGGAGCTCCTGGCAGCCGCCCTGGCCACGTGCTACTCGATGGCGCTCTCGAACGCGCTGAGCAAGGCCGGCACCCCGCCGACGAGCCTCGACACCAACGTCGACATGACGTTCCAGCCCGGTACCGGCATCACCGGAGCCAAGATCACCGTCGTCGGCTCGGTGCCCGGCATCGACGAGGAGGCCTTCAAGGCGGCGGCCGAGAAGACGAAGACCGAGTGCCCGGTCTCCCAGGCGCTCTCCGGGATCGAGAAGACGCTCGAGGTCACCTTCAAGGCCTGATCAGACCTGTACGACGAGCCCTCGGTCCCCACGGACCGGGGCTCGTTGTCGGGCCTGTCCGGGCCCTCTGTCCTTCGGGACGGGGCTCGTCGTCTCGCCTGTCCGGGCCCTCTCCCCGGCGTATCGTGGTTCTGAAGGGGGTGGGCTCCCATGGTCGTGAGTACCCCATCGAGAAGCACGCGGACCACAGTCCGCTGGATCGCCACAGCCCTGACCCTGATCGCCGCCGTGGCCTACCTCATCGTCTTCATGACGCTCCTGCCGACGCTCGGGACGGTCGGGGACGACCCGACACCGCTGTTCGCGGTGCTGGCGGGCACGTACCTCGTCGGCGCGGTGCTGCTGCTGTCCCGCGACAATGTCCTCGTCGACTGGGTGGGCGTCGCCATCCAGGTCGTCCTGCTGGCCGCGTACCTGTCGCTGACCGTCGTCGGCGGCCTCCAGCATCCGGACCCGGCTGAGGCTGTCCCGTTCGCGCTCAGGTTCCTGCCCCACGGCATCGTCGTCGGCGCGGCGCAGGTCCTGCTCGTGGGGGTGCTGGCCTACCTGGCCGTCACGAGGCCCCGGGAGCTCGTCGCCCGGAGGCTCGGGCGCCAGGGGCGAACCGGGCGTATGTGACGCGATCCGACCCGTAGATGCGCGGTCGCTCGTCGTCAGGCCCTCCCGCGACGATCTGCAGGTCGAATCGTGTCACCGGCTGCACCCGTGACCCCCACCGAGGCGTGACCGGCTGCGCTGGTAGTTTGTCGCGCAGCCACCACGGGAGGACCTCATGACCGACGCCGCGCTCCCCGCTTTCGGACCGGGGCGGCACCTGCTCTCCGTCAGCCAGTTCGACCGGGCGGGGCTCGACGCGCTGTTCGGCCTGGCGGAGTTCGTGACGCCGATCGCCGAGCGCCGGAGCGTCTGCACCGTCCTCGACGGCGCCGTCCTCTGCAGCCTGTTCTTCGAGCCCAGCACCCGCACGCGGCTCAGCTTCGAGTCCGCGTTCCTCCGGCTCGGCGGCGAAGTCACCACGACGACGGGCTTCACGTTCTCGTCCATGGCGAAGGGCGAGTCGATCGCCGACACCTCGCGCGTCGTCTCCGGCTACACGGACGTGCTCGTCGTGCGCCACCCCGACGAGGGCTCCGTCGCGGAGTTCGCCGCAGCCTCCCTCGTACCGGTCCTCAACGCCGGCGACGGCGCGGGGGAGCACCCCTCCCAGGCACTCTTGGACATCTACACGCTGCGGCGCGAGCTCGGCGCGCGCGACAAGGCCATCGACGGCTGCACGATCGCGATCGTCGGCGACCTGCGCTTCGGCCGTACGGTCCACTCGCTCATGAAGCTGCTCTCCATCTTCACCGGCGTCACGTTCCGCCTCTTCGCGCCGCCCAGCCTCGAGCTCCCCGACGCCATCGCCACGTTCGTTCGGGAGCGCGGCCACACGGTCGTCCACTGCGACTCCGTCGTGGAGGCGGTCGCCGGCGCCGACGTCGTCTACGCCACCCGCGTACAGCGCGAGCGCCTCACCGAGGAGCTGCCACCGTCGCTGCTCGGCAGCCTCCTCGACCGGGCCATGCTGGAGGAGGCCGGGGCGACCGACATCGTCATCATGCATCCCCTTCCGCGTGACTCCCGCCACAACTCGTACGACCTGTCGCCCACCGTGGACGACCTCCCAGGGCTGGCCATCTTCCACCAGACGGACAACGGGATCCCGGTCCGCATGGCCCTGTTCCTCACCGCGCTGGGGGTCTCGGCGGAGGCCGTGCAGATGACGCTGCGCCAGCGCCCCTGGGACGCCCGTCTGCGGTGGGAACGCTGAGATCCGCATGCGGACTCTGCGGCTAGCATTCGCCGCATGACGTTGCCTCTGCTCGTGCCCATGGAGTGGCCGGTCCAGCACCCGTCGGCCATCGCCTACATCGTGCTGCTCCTCGTCCTGCCCTTGGGCTTCGGGGCGGTCGTCACGCTCATCGCCTTCGCCCCCTCGTTGCGCCGCAGCCTCGACGCGCCGGACTCCAGCCGTGCGGACCGGGCGTCAGCCGAGCCCGTCCTCGTGGAGCGCAGCCCGGCGAACCCGGAGACCGTCGTCATCACGAGCGAGACCGAGGCCGGCCGCCGCCACTCCTGACGGTCGGTCCGGCGTGGCACAGTGGTCGCCATGACGACGACCCACGTGGATTTCTGGTTCGACCCGCTGTGCCCCTGGGCGTGGATGACCTCGCGATGGATGCTCGAGGTGGAGAAGGTGCGTGACGTGTCCACCACGTTCCACGTCATGAGCCTCGCGGTCCTCAACGCCGGGCGGGACCTGTCGAACGACTACATCCGCATGCTGGAGACCGAGGGCTGGTTCGGCGTGCGGGCCTGTGTCGCCGTGGAGCAGCGGTACGGATCCGACACCCTCCGCGACTTCTACACGGCCCTCGGCACCCGCTACCACCTGGGCCAGGAGCCGAAGTCGGTGGAGACCGTACGGGCGGCGCTCGTCGAGCTCGGGCTCGACCCGACCATCGCGGACGAGGCGGACACCGACCGGTACGACGAGGCCGTGGTCGCCTCGCACCACGAGGGCATGGACCCCGTCGGCATGGATGTCGGCACGCCCGTGCTCCGCGTCAACGGGATGAGCCTGTTCGGCCCCGTGATCTCGCCTGCGCCGAAAGGCGAGGCCGCCGGGGACCTCTTCGACGGTTTTGTCAAGGTCACGGCGTATCCCGGCTTCTTCGAGCTGAAGCGCACTCGTACGGTGGGGCCGATCTTCGACTGACCTGCATTCTGTCCCACCCCGGGGTGTCCTTCCCGCCCCGAATGGATTATGTTGTCGACGTCACCAATTTAGGGCCGTCGCTCAACGAAGGAGTCACCGGATGCCCATCGCCACGCCTGAGGACAAGTTCAGCTTCGGTCTGTGGACCGTCGGCTGGGAGGCCGCCGACCCGTTCGGGTCCACGACCCGACCGCACCTCGACCCCATCGAGAGCGTGTACAAGCTCGCGGAGGTCGGCGCGTACGGCGTGACGTTCCACGACGACGACCTCGTCCCGTACGGCACGAAGGCCGCCGATCGAGACAAGATCGTCGCCGCCTTCACGAAGGCGCTCGAGGACACGGGCCTCGTCGTCCCCATGGTCACGACGAACACGTTCAGCCACCCGGTCTTCAAGGACGGTGCGTTCACGTCCAACCGTCGCGAGGTGCGCCGCTACGGGCTGCGCAAGGTCATCCGGCAGGTCGACCTCGGTGCGGAGCTCGGCGCGAAGACGTTCGTCATGTGGGGTGGGCGTGAGGGTGCCGAGTACGACGGCGCGAAGGACCACGCCGCGATGCTCGACCGCTACCGCGAGGGCATCGACACGGTCGCGGCCTACATCAAGGAGAAGGGTTACGACCTTCGCATCGCCATCGAGCCGAAGCCGAACGAGCCCCGCGGCGACATCCTGCTGCCGACCGTCGGTCACGCCCTGGGCTTCATCGCCACCCTCGAGCACGGCGACATCGTCGGCCTCAACCCCGAGGTCGGCCACGAGCAGATGGCCGGCCTCAACTACACGGCCGGCATCGCCCAGGCACTCTGGGCGGGCAAGCTCTTCCACCTCGACCTCAACGGCCAGCACGGTCCGAAGTACGACCAGGACCTCGTCTTCGGCCACGGCGACCTCACCTCGGCGTTCTTCACCGTCGACCTCATCGAGAACGGCTTCCCGAACGGCGGTCCCACCTACACCGGGCCGCGTCACTTCGACTACAAGCCGTCGCGCACCGAGGACGTCGACGGCGTGTGGGTGTCCGCAGCGGCCAACATCCAGACGTACCTGCTCCTCAAGGAGCGCGCACTCGCGTTCCGCGCCGACCCGGAGGTCCAGGAGGCGATGGCCGCCAGCGGGATCTTCGAGCTCGCCGAGCCCACGCTCGCAGCCGGCGAGACGGTCGCCGACCTCATCGCGTCGGGGCCTGAGGACTTCGCCGACCTCGATGTCACCGAGCTGGGGGAGAAGGGGTACGGGCACGTCCGGCTCAACCAGCTGGCGATCGAGCACCTCCTCGGCGCCCGCTGATGCCGCTCGTCGCCGGGGTGGACACGTCCACCCAGTCCTGCAAGGTCGTCGTCTGCGACGCCGAGACCGGTGAGGTGGTCCGCGAGGGCCGAGCCTCGCATCCGGACGGGACGGAGGTCGCCCCGGCGCACTGGTGGCAGGCCCTGCAGTCCGCACTGGCCCAGGCGGGCGGCCTCGACGACGTCGCGGCCGTCTCCGTGGGCGGGCAGCAGCACGGCATGGTCGCTCTCGACGAGCACGGCGAGGTCGTCCGCGACGCCCTGCTGTGGAACGACACCCGGTCGGCCGCCGCGGCCGCCGACCTCGTCGCGGAGCTGGGCGCGGATCACTGGGCAGCGGTCACCGGGTCCGTACCCGTCGCCTCGTACACGGTGACCAAGCTCCGCTGGCTGCGCGACGCGGAGCCGGCCAACGCGTCACGGGTCGCCGCCGTCGCCCTGCCGCACGACTGGGTCTCGTGGCGACTGGCCGGGTACGGACCGGCGGCCGAGTCACCCCTGGGCCCCGACCTGGATGCCCTCGCCACCGACCGCTCGGACGCGTCCGGCACGGGCTACTTCGACGCGACGCGAGACGTGTACGACCGGGACCTCCTCGTCAGGGCCCTCGGCCACGACGCTGTCCTCCCGCGGGTCGCCGGACCCGCCGAGGCCATCGGCACGGTTCACGGCACGTCCTGCCTCATCGGTCCGGGCGCCGGCGACAACGCCGCGGCCGCCCTCGGCCTGGGTCTCGGCGTGGGCGACGTGTCGCTCTCGCTCGGGACGTCCGGGGTCGTCGCCGCCGTCACCGACGTGCAGAGCCACGACCCGTCCGGCCTCGTCAGCGGGTTCGCGGACGCGACCGGGCACTTCCTGCCGCTCGCCTGCACGCTCAACGCCGCCCGCGTCCTCGACGCCGCCGCGGAGCTCCTCGGCGTCGACCACGACGAGCTCTCGGACCTCGCGCTGTCGGCCCCCTCGGGCGCCGGCGGGCTCGTGCTCGTCCCGTACCTCGAGGGCGAGCGGACGCCCAACCTTCCCCTGGCGACGGGTGCCCTGCACGGCCTCCGGCTCGAGACCGCGTCCCGGCCGTACCTCGCCCGTGCGTTCGTCGAGGGTCTCCTCTGCGGCCAGGCGGACGGTCTCGACGCGCTCCAGCGGGCGGGCCTCAACGCGAAGCGCGTCGTGCTCC
>DASSQF010000067.1:0-2776 GCA_035702685.1 Propionibacteriaceae bacterium | reverse complement strand
CGGCTACCTGCTGATCCGGATCATCCCCACGGGGCTGGTCACGGGACTGCTCGGCAGCGGGAACCCCATCTGGTCCGTACCGCTCGCCGCCGTCCTCGGCATCCCCGTCTACCTCAACACGGACGGGTCGCTGCCGCTCGTCGCGAGCTTCATGCAGGGTGGCATGGCGCCGGGTGCGGCCATCGCGTTCCTCATCACGGGGGCCGGTACGAGCGTGGGAGCGATCTCGGGGATGCTCGTCATCGCACGGTGGCGCGTCGTCGCGCTCGTCATCGGGACGCTCTTCGTGACAGCCGTCGCCACCGGGTGGCTGTCGGCGCTGTGGCTGTGAGCCGCGGAGCACGTCGGTCGGCTGGACGATTGACGCTCTTCTCCCCGCGGGTCGAGACTCGACCTGTCGAGGAGGGCGCCAATGTCCGAGAACCTTGTGCAGTCGGTGGATCCTGAGTCGTCCGTGACCGGTGTGCCGGGCGGCACCGGTGAGGCGGCCGAGAGTGACGGGGAGCACCTGACCGCCGACCCTGAGGCCGACGAGGCACCTGTCATCCTGGCGCCCTCGGAGACCGGCGAGCCGGAGATCGTCGAGCTCGAGCCGCAGACCGTCGCGGTGCTACGCGAGACCGTCCCGATGATCGAGCTCGTCGACTACTTCGGCAGGGCCTACACGACCGTCTCCCGGGTCGTGTCCGAGGAAGGGGCCGCCATCGTCGGACCCCCTGTCGGCCTGTACTTCGGCACGCCGACGCACGAGGTGGACGTCGCAGCCGGCTTCCCGACCGACCGGCCGGTCACGGGGTCGGACGGTGTCTCAGCGGAGACGCTTCCCGGAGGACGGGCCGTGCAGATCCTCCACACCGGTACGTACGACGCGATGGAGGCCACGTACGGGCGCCTGTCCGCGTGGCTCGCCGATGAAAAGCTCACGCCCGGCCCAGTGATGTGGGAGACCTACCTCACCGAGCCCGACCCTGCCGCCCCCGAGAACGCCCAGACCCTCATCACCTGGCCGGTCCAGTAGGGCCCGTGCCCCGGCCGCAGGGGTCGGTCAGCGCCAGGAGTACTGCGGATCGAACCCCAGCACGCGTCGTGCCTTGTCGATGGACAGCAGCGTGTCGTGCTCGCCGAGGTCGCCCTTGAGGGGCACTCCCGGGAACACCTCGGCGACCAGCTCGGCGTTGGTCGTGGACATCACCGTGTCCGCGGCCGCGATGATGAAGCGGTCGAAGCCGGTGGCGTCGAGCTCGAGGGCCTTGAGCACCGCCTGGCCGCCGTCGCGCCCGTCGATGTAGCCCCAGAGATTCCACTTCCGCTGGTACGGGTCGGCGTCGAACGAGGGAAACTCCGCGTAGTCCTCGGGGTTCTTCACGTTCGAGTAGCGCAGCGCGATGATCTTGAGCGCCGGGTCCCACCGGCACAGCTCGATGGCCATCTGCTCCTCGAGGTGCTTGACCAGCGAGTACATGCTCTCCGGACGCGCCGGGTACTCCTCGTCGACGGGGATGTACGGCGGCGGAACGTCGAACGGCAGCCCGAGCACGGTCTCGCTGGACGCGTACACGATGTTGCGGATGCCCGCCCGCCGCGCCGCCTGGAACACGTTGAACGTGCTCAGCATGTTGTTGTGGAACGTGGCGACGTCGCTGAGGATGCCCGGTGCCGGGATCGCAGCGAGGTGGACGACCGCGTCGTACGGGCTCGTCGACGCCTGGTCCGGGCCGCCCGAGTTGTCGTTCTCGCCGAACAGGGCGTCGACGACCTCGCCGTAGTTCGTGAGGTCGACGCGCAGGAAGCCCGGTCCGCGCGTGCCGGCGATGTCGAGGTTGACCACCTCGTGACCGGCGTCACGCAGGACGGTGACGACGGAGCGGCCCAGCTTCCCTGACCCGCCTGTCAGGGCGATCTTCATGCTCAGCCCCTCACCAGCGGTCGTGGACGTGGGTACGGATCCGCTCGTCGTAGATCCGTTCGAGCGCGGACACCGTGTCGGCATCCAGAGCCGGCACGTCGGCGGCGGCGGCGTTCCCGCGCGCCTGCTCGGCCGTCCGGGCGCCTGGGATCACCACGCTGACGCCGGGCTGGTCGACGATCCAGCGCAGGGCGAGCTGTGCGGTCGTCACGCCGGGGGGCGTGAGCGCGGCCACGTCGCGGGCTGCCTCGACGCCCACCTCGTACGGCACCCCCGCGAACGTCTCGCCGACGTCGAAGGACTTCCCCTCCCGGTTGTAATTGCGGTGGTCGTCGGGGGCGAAGGTTGTGGTCTCGTCGTACTTGCCGGTGAGCAGGCCGCTGGCCAGCGGGACGCGGGCGATGATGCCGACGCCGGCTGCCTGCGCGGCGGGCAGCACCTTCTCGAGCGGCTTGCGACGGAACGCGTTGAGGATGATCTGCACGCTGGCGACGTGCGGACGGGCGATGGCGGTGAGGGCCTCGTCGCAGGTCTCGACGGAGACCCTGTACGCCTTCATCCGGCCCTCCTCGACCATCGCGTCGAGCTCGTCGAAGACGGCGTCGTTCGAGAAGACCGGCGTGGGCGGGCAGTGCAGCTGGACGAGGTCGAGCGTGTCGACGCCCAGGTTGCGGCGGCTCCGGTCGTTCCAGGCGCGCATGGCGTCGCCCGTGAACGCCTCCGGTACGTGCGGGTCGGCGCGGCGGCCCATCTTCGTCGCTACGGTCAGACCGGCTTCGCCGCGCTCCCGGAGCACGCGTCCCACGAGCTGCTCGCTGCGCCCGTCGCCGTACACGTCGGCCGTGTCGAGGAACGTCACGCCGGCGTCGA
>DASSQF010000066.1:0-7070 GCA_035702685.1 Propionibacteriaceae bacterium | reverse complement strand
CGCCGGAGCCGAAAACGTCGACGCGGTGGCTCTGGCCGCAGTGCGGGCAGGTGGTCTCGAGGTAGGCCATGTTCTCGACGACCCCGATGACGCGCTGCTTCATGATCCCGGCCATCGTGCCGGCACGCTCAGCGACCTCGGTCGCCGCCTGCTGCGGCGTCGTCACGACGATGACCTCGGCTCCGGGGAGCTTCTGGCCGAGGCTGATCGCGATGTCACCCGTACCGGGAGGCATGTCGAGGATGAGGAAGTCGAGGTCCCCCCAGTACACGTCGGCGAGGAGCTGGGTGAGGGCGCGGTCGAGGATCGGTCCGCGCCACGCGACGACCTGGTCGCGGGAAGGCTTCATCATGCCGACGCTGATCACCTTGATCCCCTGCGTCTCGACGGGGAGAAGGAGGTTGACGTCCTCGAGAGCGGTCGGCCCCTCGTCCTCCGCGAGACCGAGCAGGTCGGGGACCGAGTGTCCGTACACGTCGGCGTCGAGGAGACCGACGCTCTTGCCCTTCGCCGCGAGCGCGAGCGCGAGGTTCACCGAGACGGACGACTTGCCGACGCCGCCCTTGCCGGACGCGATGGCGAGGACGCGCGTGTGGTTCGTGGCCTTGGCGAACGGGATGTCGCGCTCCGGCACGCCGCCGCGAAGCATCGCGCGGAGCGCGGACTGCTGCTCGGAGTTCATGACGCCCATGTCGACCGTCACGCGCGTGACGCCCTCGACGGCGCTGACCGCGGCCGTGACGTCGTTGCGGAGCCGGTCGCGAAGGGGGCAGCCGCCGGTCGTGAGGAGGATGCGGACCGTCGCGTGGCCCGTCTCGTCGGCAGCCACGTCGTCGACCATGCCGAGGTCGGTGATGGGGCGGTGGATCTCGGGGTCCATCACCCCGTGGAGAGCGGCGCGGATCTGGGGCAGGAGGAGGTTCTCGTCAGGCACCAGGACAGGCTACTCGCGCGGCCGACGCGTGCCTCGCCGCTCCACGAGCCGGATGTCGAGGGGCTGGGGCGTCGGGGCGCGATGCGTGAGCCGTCTCACGAGGTGGGAGACGGTACGGCTGAGGACCTGCGGCAGCCTCAGCGCCCGGTGCTCACGGGTGCTCGAGAGAACCAGGTCGAGCGCGGGCAAGGCCGCCCGCTCGGGCGGCAGGCCCCACATCGTGCTGATGAGCGGCAGCCGGGCGAGCTGGTGCTCGGTACCGGGCAGCGCGTCGACATGCGTGAGGAGGTCCGTCTGGACGAGTCCCGGGTTGAGCGCGTGCACGCGGACTCCGGAGTCCGCGTTCTCTGTCGCCACGGCGAGCGTGAACGCGCGTACCCAGGACTTGGACGCGCCGTAGGCGCTCTGGAACGGCACCGGACCGGTGTCGCCGCGGCCGAGGATGTTGAGGATGTGGCCCGACCCCTGCGGCAGCATCGTCTCCAGGGCGGCGACGGTCCCGTGGTACGTACCGAGCACGTTCGTGCCGACGACGGCGACGAAATCCTCCTCCGGGACGTCCACGGTGGGCCCGAAGACACCCCCGAGGCCCGCGTTGTTGACCCAGATGTCGAGCCGGCCGTACGTGTCGAGGGCCAGCTGCCGCAGCGCCTCGACGTCCGCCCGTACGCTCACGTCGCACGCGCGCCCGGCGGCGTCGACCCCGTCCTTCCGGAGTGACTCGACTGCCGCAGTGACGGAGGATGCCGTGCGGGAGGCTACGACGACCTTCGCCCCCTCCGACCCGTACAGGCGTGCGATCGCGAGGCCCAGCCCTCGGGTGCCGCCCGTGACGACGGCCACCTTCCCCGAGAGCCGGCCGGTCACAGCGTCTCCTCAGCCTCGGTCCGCTGCAGCGACGCGTCCTGGCGCTCGTCGAGGTCCTCGAGGAACTCCCGGAGCTCGGAGCGGATGAAGTCGCGGGTCGCGAGCTCACCGACGCGCATGCGCAGGCTCGCGATCTCCCGGGCGAGGAAGTCCATGTCGGCGCGCGACTGCGCCGCCTGCTTGCGGTCGTTCTCCTGCGTGATCCGGTCGCGCGCCTCCTGGCGGTACTGCGCGAGCAGGATGAGGGGCGCCGCGTACGAGGCCTGAAGGCTGAGGACGAGGGTCAGGAAGATGAACGGGTACGGGTCGAACCTCAGCGAGTCGGGTGCGATGGTGTTCCACAGCGCCCACAGGACGACGATGACGGTCATCCAGCCGAGGAACCCGGCCGTCCCCATGAACTTCGCGAACTTCTCCGCGAACGCGCCGACGATCTCGGAGTCGAGGCGTACGCGCGGCGCCCAGCGCCGCTTCACCGGACCGGGGGAGTTGAGCCGCTCGACGTCGACGCGCTTGCGGGCCCTAGCCACGACGGTCCTCGTCCGGGGCCAGGGCGCCCTCCATCTGGAGGCCGCGCCAATCCTCGGGGAGCATGTGGTCGAGCACGTCGTCGACGGTCACCGCACCGAGCAGGTGGTGATCGGCGTCGACCACCGGCACGACCAGGACGTCGTACGTGGCGAAGTACCGGCTCACGGTGGCGAGCTCGGCCGACGGCAGCAGCGGGCGCAATTCGTGGTCGATGAGCGCGGACACGAGGGTGGAGGGTGGCTCGCGGAGGAGGCGCTGGAGGTGGACGCCGCCCATGAAGCGACCCGTGGGCGCCTCGAGCGGCGGCCGGCAGACGAAGACCATGCCGGCGAGCGCGGGCGGCACCTCCTCGACCCGTGCGAGCGCGAGCGCGTCGGCGACGGTCGAGTCGGGGGCCACGATGACCGGCTCGGGGGTCATCATGCCGCCGGCGCTGTCGTCGTCGTACACGAGCAGGTCGCGTACGTCCTGGGCGTCCTCGGGACGCATGCGCTCGAGCAGCGTCTCCGCGACGTCGTCGGGCAGCTCGGAGATGAGGTCGGCCGCGTCGTCGGGGTCCATCTCCTCGAGCACGTCGGCCGCACGCTCGGGGTCGAGCAGCGTGATGAGGTCGACCTGCTCGTCCTCGGGCAGCTCCTCGATGGCGTCGGCGAGCTGCCGGTCGTCGAGCGCGTGCGCCACCTCGACGCGGCGCTCGGGCGCCATGTCGTGCAGCTCGCGCGCGACGTCCGCGGGCTTCATGTCGACCATCTCGGCGAGCAGCGCCTCGTCGCCCTCGAGCGCACCCGTGCTGAGGTCGGGGACGTCCTGCCACGGCACGATCGAGACCGGGACCCGGCTGGAGAACTGGAGCGCCTTGGGGATGTCGCGCAGCGCGACCTTCGAGACCTCCCAGTCGTCACCCCTGCCCGCGTGCATGGCGACGTCGAAGATCGTCGTCGGGTTGCTCGTGCCACGACGGACGACGCGGCGGCCCTGGAGGTCCTCGAGCACGAGCGTCTCGCCCTCACGGCGGTGGAAGCGACGCGTGTTGACGACGCCCGACACGACGATCTGGACCGCGTCGATGGAGTACACGCGCTCCATGGGCAGGTACGCCCGGCGACGCGCGAACAGCTCGGCGACCAGGCCCTTGACCCGCGGGGGCCGTCCCTGGCCGCGCACCTGGATCACGACGTCGTGGAGCTTCCCGATCGAGTCGCCGTCGACGTCGATGATGGGTAGCCCACGCAGCCGTGAGATGTACATCGTCGTCGGAGCAGCCACGCGAGAAGGGTAGACCGCCCGTGCCGTCACAGGCACATTGGCGCTCCTGAGCGTGGGACACGCTCGGCCGGGAGCCCCCGAGTGGCCCGGGCAGGAGGGCGTTCGAGGTGGCGATGTCAGTCGTCGAGGGCCGCGATGGCCTCGTGGAGCGCGAGGACCCGCTCCGCCGTGGCGACGTGGAGGTTCTCCACCATGCGTCCGCGGTACGTGACGACGCCCGCGCCCTGACCGTCGTGCCACGCCGCCAGCAGGCCCCGGGCATCCTCGACCGCCTCGGGGCTCGGCGCGTACGTCTCGTTCGCCGCCTCCACCTGGGTGGGGTGGATGAGCGTCTTGCCGTCGAAGCCGAGCGCCCGCCCCTGGCGGCACTCCGCGAGGTAGCCGTCCTCGTCCGTGAGGTCGTTGTACACGCCGTCGAGCACGACGACCCCCGCCGCCTTGGCGCCCAGGACCGTGAGGCCGAGGGACGTCAGGAGCGGGAGGCGACCGGGTACGTGCTCGACACCGAGCTCCTTGACGAGGTCGTTCGTGCCCAGGACCAGGACGGTGAGCCGGTCGGAGGCGGCGGCGATCTCCGCGGCGTGGAGGACGGCGGTCGGTGTCTCGATCATGGCCCAGAGGGCGGTGTGGGAAGGAGCGCCGTACCTCTCGAAGGCCTCGGCGAGCGCCGCTACCGTGTCGGCCGTGTCGACCTTCGGCACGACGACGGCGTCCGGTCCCGCGGCGCAGGCTGCGGCGAGGTCCGCCTCGTGCCACTCGGTCCCCACGGCGTTGACGCGGATCGCGAGCTCCCGCCGGCCGAAGCCGCCGGTACGGACGGCGTCTGCCGCGGCCTGCCGCGCCTCGGGCTTCGCGTCGGGCGCCACGGCGTCCTCGAGGTCGAGGATGACGCCGTCGCAGGGGAGGGTCCGGGCCTTCGCGAGGGCGCGGGCGTTGGAGGCGGGCAAGTACAGCACCGAACGGCGCGGACGGTAGGCGGCCATGAGCGCGACCGTAGCAAGAGCGTGTGCTCCCTGGGATGGCGGGGACGCTCCGCCTACCCTGGACACGACAAGGAGGATGACATGACACAGGATCCGTACGCACGATCAGTGGGCGGACCCACCGGCCGTTCAGCGAGCATGTTCGACCTGGAGTACCCGCGATCGGTCGGTGTCTTCGACACGTACCCCGCCGCCCAGAAGGCGGTCGACTTCCTCGCCGACAACGGCTTCCCCGTCAACAACCTCGCGATCGTCGGGACGGACCTCCGTACGGTGGAGCGGGTGCTCGCGCGTCGCACGTGGAAGACCGTCCTCATGCAGGGGGCCACCCAGGGGCTCAGCACCGCGTTCATCCTGTTCTTCGTCCTGTGGCTGTTCATCCCCGGCGCCAACGTCATCGGACTGCTGCTCGCGGCGTTCCTGTTCAGCATCCTCGTGAGCATGATCTTCGCCGCCATCGGCTACAGCCTGAGCCGTGGCCAGCGGGACTTCACCTCGGTGCAGCAGACGGTCGCCACCCGGTACGAGGTGCTCTGCGAGCACAAGGTCGCCGAGCAGGCCCAGGAGCTGCTCGCGACGATGGCCCCGGCCGCGGGCTTCTAGGTCGTCGTCCCCCTAGCCGGCGAGCACGGTGAGGACGGTCTCGCCGCCGACCGTGCGCTGCCCGGGGAGCGGCTGGACGACGGCGCCGGCCGGAAGGAACACCTCGACGCGTGACGCGAACGGCACGAGCCCGTACGTCTGCCCCAGCGAGACCTCGTCACCGGGCTCGACGTCACACGCGACCCGTCCGACCACGCCGGGCGCGTGGTGCAGCCCGACCCGCACGCCGCGCCCGGTCTCGACCACCATGTCCGATCCGTCCTCCGACAGGTACGAGACGTAGCCGGCCACGGGCGCCCTGTGCACGTACGGGTCGAGCACGGACGTGGCGATCGTCACCCGCGGCCGAGGGGTGTCACCGAGACCGAGGTCCTCGGGCGGTACGGACTCGTCGACGCCCACCACGACGCCGTCCGCCGGTGCGACGACCGCACCCTCCGCGTCGGGGGGAACCCGCCGAGGGTCGCGGAAGCACAGCGCCATCGTGGCCGCCGCGACGAGCGACGCGCGGCGCGACCAGCCGTGCCGCCAGCCGAACAGGCCGAACGTCAGCGCGCCGGCAACGAACGGGCGCCCGGTCTCGTGCATGCGCGGCACCGCCGCCTTGACGAGCTCCCAGGCGTGCCGGGGGAGGGGCGCTACCGCTGACGCGGTGAGTGGTCGTCGGGCCATGCGAGGAACCTCCTCAGGAATCTGCCATGCGTCCGGCCAGGAACTCCTGGTACGCGGGAAGGTCGAGCTGGCCCGAGCCGGAGACGCCGATGAGGATGACCGGGGAGGTCCCGTCCTCCGCAGCCCGCCGTGCCTCGCGCACAGCGCCCGCGATCGCGTGGTTCGACTCCGACGCCGGCACGATGCCCTCCGCACGTGCGAACATCACGCCCGCCTCGAACGCCTCCAGCTGTCCGATCGCGATCGCGTCGATGAGCTGCTCGCTGTACAGGTGGGAGACGAGCGGCGCCATGCCGTGGTACCGCAGACCGCCGGCGTGGACCGGGTCGGGCACGAAGTCGGCGCCCAGCGTGTACATCTTGAGCAGCGGTGTCATCCCGCTCGTGTCGCCGAAGTCGTACCGGTACTCGCCCTGCGTCAGCGAGGGCGCGGCCTTCGGCTCGCACGCGACGATGTGGGTCGATGCCCGTCCCTCGAGGTTCTCCCGCACGTACGGGATGGCGATGCCGCCGAGGTTCGACCCGCCGCCCGCACAGGCGAAGAGGTGGTCGGGCGCGGACTCGCCGAACATCGCGAGCTGCTTGATGGCCTCGAGGCCGATGACCGTCTGGTGCAGCAGCACGTGGTTGAGCACGGACCCGAGCGAGTAGTTCGTGTCGTCGGACATCGCGGCGACCTCGACGGCCTCGGAGATCGCCATGCCGAGCGAGCCGGGGGTGTCGGGGAACCGCTCGCGCAGCGCGCGGCCGGCGTTCGTGAGCTCCGACGGCGAGGAGTGCACGGTCGCGCCGAACGTCTCCATGAGCACGTGCCGGTACGGCTTCGAGTCGTACGTGCTCCGCACCTGGAACACCTCGCACTCCAGCCCGAACGCCTGCGTGGCGAAGGCGAGCGCGGAGCCCCACTGGCCGGCGCCGGTCTCGGTGGAGAGCTTCCGGATGCCAGCCTGAGCGTTGGCGTACGCCTGTGCGACGGCTGAGTTCGTCTTGTGGCTGCCGACGGGCGACGCGCCCTCGTACTTGTAGTAGATCCGCGCGGTCGTGCCGAGAGCCTGCTCGAGGCGACGGGCCCGCGACAGCGGGGAGGGGCGCCACAGGCGCAGGAGGTCGCGGACGGGCTCAGGGATCTCGATCCAGCGCTCGGTCGACACCTCCTGCTCGATGAGGGCCATCGGGAACAGGGGTGCGAGGTCCTCGGCCTGCAGCGGCTGCTTC
>DASSQF010000065.1:0-3213 GCA_035702685.1 Propionibacteriaceae bacterium | reverse complement strand
CCTGCCGCAAGCGGCGAGTAGCAGATGACGCTGAGATGGTGGCGCAGCGCCGTGGGCAGCACGTCGATCTCGGGGGTACGGACCAGCAGCGAGTACGAGAGCTGCTCGCTCACCGGCCGTACAAGGTTCCGCTCCCGTGCCGCCCACTGCGTCTCGACGATCTGGCTGGCCTGGAAGGCGGAGTGGCCGACGTAGAGCACCTTCCCCTGCCGCACGAGGTCCGTGAGCGCACCCAGGGTCTCCTCGATCTTCGTCCCGGGGTTGGCTCGGTGCAGCTGGTACAGGTCGATGTGATCCGTACCGAGCCGCCGCAGCGAGTTCTCCACCTCGGCGACGATCCAGCGCCGGGAGGCCCCACGCTGGTTGCGCTCCTCACCCATCTGGCCCTGGAACTTCGTGGCGAGCACGAGGTCGTCCCGCCGACCCTTGATCGCCTTGCCGACGATCTCCTCCGACTCGCCCTGCGAGTAGACGTCGGCCGTGTCCACGAAGTTGATGCCGGCGTCGAGGGCGGTGTGGATGATGTTCACGCAGTCGTCGTGGTCGGCGTTGTTCATGCCGCCGAACATCATCGTCCCCAGGCACAGGTTGCTGACCTGGACGCCCGTGTCACCCAGCATGCGGTACTGCATCACGTACACCTCTCGTCGTTGGGGGATCCGTACCCTCCGTCCATCCCAGTCCTACCCCCGGCTCAAGGGAAGGGATGAAGGAGGTACGGCTGGTACCCCTCAGCTGATCCGAGCGCGTGCCAAGGTTCCCAACCCCTGTGGCCAAGTTCCCAGCCTCTGTGGCGGGCTCACAAGCCGCAGACCACGTGGGAACCCACCCCACGGCTTGGGAACTACACCGCAAGCGAGGTGAACCGCCTTCGCCCGGTGGGATCGGGGCCAGGACCCGTTGCCGAGTTCCCAGCCTCTGTGGCGGGTTCCCAACGCGCTGACCCCTTGGGAACCCACCCCGGGGCTTGGGAACTACACGCCGTCAGGGGCACAGGACCTGATGGCCGCAGTCGAGAGGTCAGCTGATCCTGCGGCGGTACGTGACGACGGCGAGGGCGTACGCGACGAGCAGGATCGCCACGCACCAGGCGAGCGCCACCCAGATGCTGCGCCCGACCGGCTGCGAGGTGAGCAGGGCACGGAGCGCGTCGACGATCGACGTCACCGGCTGGTTCTCCGCGAACCACCGGACCGGCCCGGGCATCGTCGCGGTCGGCACGAACGCGGAGCTGATGAACGGCAGGAAGATGAGCGGGTACGAGAACGCGCTCGCCCCGTCGACGGACTTCGCCGTGAGCCCGGGGATGACGGCGACCCACGTCAGGGCGAGCGTGACGAGGGCGAGGATGCCGATGACGGCGAGCCAGCCGAGCACGCCGGCGCTGGACCGGAAGCCCATGACGAGCGCGACGGCCACGACGACGACGAGGGACAGCAGGTTCGCCACGAGCGACGTGAGCACGTGGGCCCAGAGGACCGCGGACCGGGCGATCGGCATCGAGGTGAAGCGCTCGAAGATGCCCGACTGGAGGTCCGTGAACAGCCGGAACGCGGTGTAGGCGATGCCCGACGCGATGGTGATGAGCAGGATGCCGGGCAGCAGGTACGAGACGTACGAGGCCGACCCTGTGCGGATCGCACCGCCGAAGACGTAGACGAACAGGAGCATGAACGCGATCGGCATGATCGTGGTCGTGATGATCGTGTCGAGGCTGCGCGTGATGTGACGCAGGGACCGTCCGGTGAGGACGGCCGTGTCGCCGAAGAAGTGTCGAGTCATCGGTGTTCCCTCACTCGTCCGTGGTGGTCGTGCTGGTGCCGGCGGTCGCGTCGGCCCGCTCGCCCACGAGGGCGAGGAAGACGTCCTCGAGCGTGGGCTGCTTCTCGACGTACGTGACCTCGGCCGGCGGGAGGATGGCCTTGAGGTCGGCGAGGGTGCCGTCGACGATGATGCGGCCGTCGTGGAGGATGGCGATCCGGTCGGCGAGCTGCTCGGCCTCGTCGAGGTACTGCGTGGTGAGCAGCACGGTTGTCCCGGCGGCGGCGAGCCTCCTCACCGCGTCCCACACCTCGAGCCGTCCTTGCGGGTCGAGCCCGGTGGTCGGCTCGTCGAGGAAGATCACCGGCGGGTCCCCGATGAGGCTCATCGCGATGTCGAGCCGGCGTCGCATGCCTCCCGAGTACGTCGACACGCGGCGCGCGGCGGCGTCGCTGAGCCCGAACCGGGCGAGCAGCTCGTCCGCGACGGAGCCCGGGTCCTCGACGTGACGCAGGCGCGCCACCAGGACGAGGTTCTCGCGACCGCTGAGGATCTCGTCCACGGCCGCGAACTGGCCGGTGAGGCTGATCGAGCGCCGTACGTCGGCCGCCTGTGCCGCGGTGTCGAAGCCGTTGACGTGGGCGGTCCCGGCGTCGGCGGACAGGAGCGTCGACAGGATCCGTACGAGCGTCGTCTTCCCGGCCCCGTTGGAGCCGAGCAGAGCGACGATGCTGCCGCGCTCGACGTCGAGGTCGACGCCCTGCAGCACGTCGAGGGCCTTGTACGACTTCCGCAGGCCCCGCACCCGGATGGCCGCCTGCTCACGGTCGATGGTCGTCGTCATCTCCGTACCCCTCTCAGCGGTCGCCGGCGATGCCGTCGATGGTCCTGGTGAGCCGGTCGCGCTCCTTGTCGATCCAGCGCTTGCCCACGTACGCCTGGACGAACGCGTCGGCGAACTCGACCGGGTCCTCCCCGACGATGTCGCGCACCGGCGTGCCGTCTGCGGCCGCCCGCTCCCAGAGGTCGACGAAGTCCGAGAACATCGTGAGGGCCGACTCGTCCGTGGGGGTGCCGACGTTGTACATGAAGTACCGGTGCAGCGCCTTCGCCGCCGTCACGTACGGCTCAGGAAGAGCCTCCATACGCGCCTTGGACTGGCGGTACTGCTTCTTCTGGTCCAGTGATCCGGTGACCAGCTCTATCCATCTCGCAGCCATGACTTACCTGCTCCCTTCCTGAAGCTGTTCGAGCTGTGCGGAGAGGAAGCGCCAGCTCCGCCAGAACTCGTCGAGGTACTGCCGACCTGCATCGTTGAGCGAGTAGACCTTGCGCGGCGGCCCCTTCTCCGACGGCACCTTCTCCACGTCGACCAGGGACTTCTGCTCGAAGCGGACGAGGACCGCGTAGACCGTGCCCTCGGCGATGTCCGTGAAGCCCTGGTCGCGCAGG
>DASSQF010000064.1:0-2108 GCA_035702685.1 Propionibacteriaceae bacterium | reverse complement strand
TGTCGAGCCCCGCGGCGGAGGCCACGTTGCGGAAGACCTTGGTGTCGCCTTCGCTGATCCCGGGCGGGATCGAGACGGAGGCGACGGTGAACCGGTGGCCGAGGCGCCGCTCGAGGTCGTCCTTGAGCCGGCGGACGATCGTGGTGGCGCCCGCCCAGTCGACGACGACCCCGTCGCGGACCACCGTGGAGTGCACCCAGCCGCCGGCGACCGGCTGGTTCTCCGCGTCGACCACCGACAGCACGACGTTGGCCGTGCCGAGGTCGACGCCGAGCCGCAGGTCGCCGTACGGCTCGGCGACCTCGCCCGTACGGACCATCCACGCGAAGCGTCGGATGGCCGCGTCGGACGTCACACGGTCGTACACCATCGTGGCAGTCACCCCTTGACCAGCTCCCCGCAGTCCCCGCTGCGCAGACCGAGCGCGTTGGCCTCGTCGGTGTCGAGGTGGATCTCGGGCACCCAGTCGTCCTTCACGCGGACGATGAAGTTCTCGAGCACCCCGGCACGCTGGCCCCCGAACCGGATCTTCACGAGCTCTTGGTCGGCGACGCCGAGGTCGGCGGCGTGCTGGGGCCCCATGTGGACGTGACGGGCGGCGACGAGAGCGCCGTGCTCGAGAAGCACGCGACCCTTGGGACCCTCGATCTCGATGGGAGCCGCCTTGTCCAGGTGACCGGACTGCGTCACAGGGGCGTCGATCCCCAGCTGGATGCAGTCCGTGAGGCTCAGCTCCACCTGGGTCTTGGCACGGCACGGACCCATGACACGCACCTTCTCGAAGGTCGTACGCGGACCGTGGACCTTGACGAGCTGCTCGGCGGCGAACTCGCCGGGCTGACGGACCCTCCGGTACACCGTGAGCGCGTCCAGCCCGAACAGCGTCGCCAGGTGCTCACGGCTGAGATGGACGTGCCGGTTCGACACTCCCAGCACGATCTGGTTCTGCATGCCGTGCAGGCGGAGGAGCACCATCCTGGTGACCTCCTCGACGATCTGACGCGTGTCCGGAGGGGCCATGTCAGGCCTTCGTGGGCAGCAGCATCTCGACGTCCGCGTGCGGACGAGGGATGACGTGCTTGCTGACGACCTCTTCGCCCACCTGGGCCGCAGCTGCGGCACCGGCGTCGACCGCGGCCTTGACCGCGCCGACATCACCGCGCACGAGCACCGTGACCAGGCCGGCTCCGACCTTCACGTAGCCGAGCAGGGAGACGTTCGCGGACTTCACCATCGCGTCGGCGGCCTCGACGGCCCCGACGTACCCCTTGGTCTCGACGAGACCGAGTGCTTCACTCATGACTTTCCTCTCTCACTCTTCCTTGGCGGAACGAGGCTTCATCGGCGACCTCCGGGAGGCCTGGGGCTTCAGCGAGACCGGACCGACCGCCGGGGCGGCGGGCTCGGTCGGCTCAACCTGCGTGGGGGTGAGCTGCTGGCCGGCCTCCTCGGCGGGTACGGCTTCCGGCGCGGGCTCTCCCGCCGGAGCCGGCTGGGGCTCCGGGGTCGGCTGTACGGGCTCTGTCGCCGGCTCGGTGGCGAGGACGGGGTCAGGCTCCGGCGCCGGCTGTACGGGCTCGGGCAGAGGGACTGGCTCCGCCTTGCGCAGGCCCACGGTCTCCGTGGTCAGGACAACGGGCTCGAGCTGGTCGCTCGGCCGCGCGATGACCGAGGTCGCGAAGACCTTCGTGACGCGCCCCGCAGCGGCCGCCGCGGCGGCGACGGCCGACTTCACGGCCGAGACCTGGCCTTCGATCTTCACCGCGACCATCCCCATGCCATCGGTGGTCTCGTACCCGATGAGCGTGACGTCGGCGGTCTTGCAGGCCACGTCGGCGGCCTCGACCGCAGCGGGCAGGCCGAGCACCTCGATGGTGCCGAGGCTCAGGTTGGGCATGGCAGCTCCTTCACTCTGCGTTCATGTCTGACAGGGGCATTCGTTTGACGAGCCGGGCCGCGTTGGACCCGGCCCTCCGGTCGGAGGAGTCCGACCGGTTGAGGACGTCTGCGAGGTACGGGCGGTCCGTGGGCAGCTTCTCGGTGGTGAGGACGACGAAGTCGAGGCCGATGCCGATGCCGATCCCGAGCCGGGACTCGTGGCTCGCCTC
>DASSQF010000063.1:0-3658 GCA_035702685.1 Propionibacteriaceae bacterium | reverse complement strand
AGGGAGGCGCCCAGCCCCGGCAGGCTGCCGATCGCGACGCCGGCGGAGAGCAGCGCGAACACGGGCACGACGAAGCCCGCGGAGATCGGCCTCACGAGGTGGTCGAGCATCTCCGCCAGCGGCCGCTCCTCCCCCGCCTCCGCGCCGTCACGGACGACCGGGACGCACATGCCGAGCACCACGCCGGCGATCGTGGCGTGGATCCCGGACGCGTGGACGAGGGCCCAGGCCACGACGGCGACCGGCAGCAGGATGACGACCACCGACCAGCGGCGCGAGGCGAAGAACGCGGGCCGGCGCTGGACCAGCAGCGCGAACACGGCCACCGGGACGGCCGCGAGCGCCAGGGCGAGGAGGTCGATCGTCGACGTGTACGCGACCGCGATGATGACGATGGCGATGAGGTCGTCGACGACGGCCAGCGTGAGCAGGAACGTGCGCAGTGCGGCGGGCAGGTGCGAGGAGATGATCGCGAGGACGGCGAGGGCGAACGCGATGTCCGTCGCCGCGGGTACGGCCCAGCCCCTCAGTCCGTGCCCGCCGCCGTTGAGCGCGAGGTAGATGAGCACGGGCACGACGACACCGCCGGCCGCGGCGGCGATGGGTACCGCAGCCGTCCCCGGGTTGCGCAGGTCGCCGGCCACGAACTCGTGCTTGAGCTCGAGACCGACGAGGAAGAAGAACACCGCGAGGAGCCCGTCCGCGGCCCACTGGCCGAGCGTGAGGTGCAGGTGGAGCGCCGCGGGTCCGACGGCCGTGTCCCGCAGTGCGATGTACGAGGCGGACCAGGGCGAGTTCGCCCAGACGAGCGCGACGACGGCCGCGGCGACGAGGACCAGACCGCCGGCCGTCTCCGTACGGAGCAGGGCGGCGACCCGGCGGAGCTCCCGGCGGCTGCCGCGCGAGAAGGCGCGTGCCGTGGGTGCGGGCGTGAGGGACATGGGCGGCTCCCGGGCAGGATCGAGCGAGTGCCGACCAGACTTCCCGGCGCAACCTGGGGCCAGCCTACGGGACGTCCGCCTCGAGCGCGGGCCGCGGCATCCGCCGCACGTGCGGCGGGACGCTACTTCTTGTCGGAGGCTTCCCCGCCCGTGCTGAGCGCGGCGACGAAGGCCTCCTGCGGCACTTCGACCCGACCGACCATCTTCATGCGCTTCTTGCCCTCCTTCTGCTTCTCGAGGAGCTTCCGCTTGCGGGTGATGTCGCCGCCGTAGCACTTCGCGAGCACGTCCTTGCGCACCGCACGCACGGTCTCGCGGGCGATGACGCGCGCGCCGATGGCCGCCTGGATCGGGATCTCGAACTGCTGGCGCGGGATGAGCTTCTTGAGCTTCTCGGCCATCACCACGCCGTAGCTGTACGCCTTGTCCTTGTGCACGATGGCGCTGAACGCGTCGACCGGGTCCCCGTGCAGCAGGATGTCGACCTTGACGAGCTCGGCGGCCTGCTCGCCCATCGGCTCGTAGTCCAGCGACGCGTAGCCCTTGGTCCGCGACTTGAGCGCGTCGAAGAAGTCGTAGACGATCTCCGCGAGCGGCAGCGTGTAGTGGAGCTCGACACGGTCGGCCGAGAGGTAGTCCATGCCGGTCTGGACGCCTCGACGGGCCTGGCAGAGCTCGATGAGGGTGCCGATGTACTCCGTGGGGCTGAGGATGGACGCCTTCACCACCGGCTCGTACACCACTCCGACCTTGCCGTCGGGGAACTCCGAGGGGTTCGTCACGACGTGCTCGGTGCCGTCCTCCATGACCACGCGGTACACCACGTTCGGCGCGGTCGAGATGAGGTCCAGGTCGAACTCGCGCTCGAGCCGCTCCCGCACGATCTCCATGTGCAGCAGGCCGAGGAAGCCGATGCGGAAGCCGAAGCCCAGCGCGGCGCTGCTCTCCGGCTCGAAGACGAGGGCGGCGTCGTTGAGCTGCAGCTTCTCCAGCGCCTCGCGGAGCTCGGTGAAGTCGTCGCCGTCGATGGGGTACAGACCGGCGTAGACCATGGGGTTCGGGTGGCGGTAGCCGCCGAGCTCCTCCGTCGCCGGCCGGTTCACGTTCGTGACCGTGTCTCCCACCCGGGAGTGCCGGACGTCCTTGACGCCAGTGATGAGGTAGCCGACCTCGCCGACGCCGATGCCGGACGACTTCGTGGGGTCGGGCGAGATGACGCCGACCTCGAGCACCTCGTGCGTCGCCTTCGTGCTCATCATGAGGATGCGGTCGCGGTGGTTGATGTGGCCGTCGACGACTCGGATGTACGTGACGACGCCGCGGTACGTGTCGTACACGCTGTCGAAGATCAGCGCACGAGCGGGCGCTGACGCGTCGCCGACGGGCGCCGGGACCGTCGCGACGATCTCGTCGAGCAGCTCGCGGACGCCCTCGCCCGTCTTGGCCGACACTCGGAGAACGTCCTCCGGCTTGCCGCCGAGGATGTGGGAGATCTCTTCGGCGTACTTGTCCGGCAAGGCGCCCGGGAGGTCGATCTTGTTGAGCACGGGGATGATGTGCAGGTCCGCCTCGAGCGCCAGATAGAGGTTCGCGAGCGTCTGCGCCTCGATGCCCTGGGCGGCGTCGACGAGGAGCACCGCGCCTTCGCACGCCTCCAGCGAGCGGGACACCTCGTACGTGAAGTCGACGTGACCAGGGGTGTCGATCATGTTGAGGACGTACTCGGTGCCGTCCTGGGTCCACGGCAGGCGTACGGCCTGGGACTTGATCGTGATGCCGCGCTCGCGCTCGATGTCCATCCGGTCGAGGTACTGGGCGCGCATCGACCGCTCGTCCACGACACCGGTCAGCTGCAGCATCCGGTCCGCCAGCGTGGACTTGCCGTGGTCGATGTGGGCGATGATGCAGAAGTTGCGGATCCGTCGCGGATCAGTGCTTCCGGGCAGGGTCGTCATGCAGCTTCCAGGTCTCCTCGAACGAGTCGACACATCCTCCCACACGCTGGCACAGTGGGCTCCGCGGCGGACTCGCCGCCCGATGCCCGCCGCGGGCGCTCCTGATTTGGGCGGTACGGGGACCCGCTGATAGATTGACGCGTCGCACCGGCGTGGTGCACACGCGCGCCCCACGGGGTGCAACCCGAAGACCAACCAACCAAAAGAGGCTTGCCCCGTGGCGAACATCAAGTCCCAGATGAAGCGGATCAAGACGAACGAGAAGTCTCGTCAGCGCAACAAGGCCGTCAAGTCGGCGCTGCGCACCTCGGTGCGTCGCTTCAACGAGGCCGTGACTGCCGGCGACAACGAGAAGGCTGCCGCGCTGGCGAAGTCGGCGACGCGTGCCTTCGACAAGGCCGTCTCCAAGGGCGTCCTGCACGCGAACAACGCGGCCAACCACAAGTCGGCCATCGCGTCCAAGGCCGCCGCACTCTGATCTCCGACCCGGGCTCTACGGCCCGGGCCTCCTCGCAAGGCGCTTCGACCATCCGGTCGGGGCGCCTTTCGTATCTGGCTGGGGCCCGACCACCTCGGCCGGCCTGACCGGTGCGCTCCAGCGGGCCTTCCATATCATCGCCAGGGGCCGCCGTCCGTACGGTCCGTCGCCTCCCTGTCGCAGGCCTCCGCAGCGCCTCACTGAGGATCGTCGTGGTGGGCGACGTCATCCGGGCAGTCGGCCCTGCCGCGCCTTGAGCCGGTCGCGCGGCCCGTCCTTCCTCA
>DASSQF010000062.1:0-2461 GCA_035702685.1 Propionibacteriaceae bacterium | reverse complement strand
GGCGACTCCAAACAACGCCGCCGGGACGACCTCCGGCTTGAGGCCGCCCAACTGGCCCGGGATGGCGTCGCCGCTCCAGAACCGCAGGACGTCCCCCAGCAGGTAGGTGAGCATCAGGGCCACCCACAGCGCCGACAGCTTGATCTGCACCTCGGGCATCGATCGGCTCCGTTCTTGATCAGATGTGCTGCCCGGTGGTATGTCGTCCGCCGCTGGAGCTCGGCTCGGGTGAGCGGCGAGCGGACCCCCCATCGGCATCGGGTCGTTGAGATCGTGCTGCGCTCAGGCCGTCGCCGCACCGATGGCAAGGACCACCGTCCCTCGCGCGTGTCCTCCTGCGACGCGCCCCATAGCCCGAGGCGTCTCCCGCAGCGGATACGTGCCGTCGATCACCGGGGTGATCTTCCCGGCTTCGACCAACTCCTTGAGGACCTGGAGGTCGGCCCGGTTCTGGACTTTGAGCGAAGGCTTGCCCTGCTGGCGGACGAACGTCGACACGATCGCGAGCCGGACGATGCGGCCGACCGCACCGCTGGCGTGTCCCCCGCCGTTGGACAACAGCTTCCCGTTAGGGGCTAGTGCTCGCCTCGTCGCCGACATCGAGTGGTCCCCCACGTTGTCGAGGATGAGGTCGTAGCGCTGCCCGCGCTTCCTGAAATCCTCCTTCGTGTAGTCGATGACGTGGTCGGCCCCGATCGAGAGGACCAGCTCCCGGTTCTTCGCGCTGCACACGCCGGTCACCTCGGCACCGAACGCCTTTGCGATCTGCACCGCGAACGTGCCCACGCCCCCGGATGCGCCGTTGATCAGGACCTTCTGCCCGGGCTGGACGTGTCCCTCATCGCGCAGCAGCTGGAGGGCAGTGGTGGCAGACACCCCGAGGGCTGCGGCCTGCTCGAAGGTGAGGTCGGCCGGCTTCCGTACGAAGTGGTCCTCGCTGGCCGACGCGAACTCGGCGAAGGCGCCCGTGCACCACCCGAACACCTCGTCACCAGGGCGTAGCCCCTTCACGTCCCGGCCGACTGCGTGGATCGTCCCCGAGATGTCCGTCCCCGGGACGCGGTTCTTCGGCTTGCGTAGTCCGGTCGCCATCCGTACGAAATGCGGCGCGCCCGTCACGACGATCCAGTCGCCGACGTGGATCGACGCCGCGTGGACGCGGACCAGGACCTCGCCGCCGCCGACCTCGGGCCGTTCGATGTCCCGTGACTCCAGGACCTCGGCCGTGCCGTACCTGTCCTGAACGATTGCCTGCATTTCCTGCGCCTCCGGGGATTTACGTCGTAAAGTTGCAACGCCGGACTTTACTGTGTAAAGTTGGATCTGTCAACCCCTGGGAGTGGTCAGTTGACTCAATCGCGGAGGAGGCCGATGACGCGGACGACCAAGCGAGCAGAGCGACGCGCCCCTCTGAGCCGGGAGCGGGTGCTCGACGCCGCGATCAGGCTCGCCGACCGCGGCGGGCTCGAGTCTCTGACCATGCGGAGGCTCGGCCAGGAGCTCGGGGTCGAGGGGATGGCCCTCTACTACCACTTCGCCAACAAGGACGAGGTGATCGACGGGATCGTCGACCTCGTCTTCGGCGAGATCGATCTGCCTGCTGCCGGAGCGGACTGGAAGACCGCCATGCGTCAACGGGCGCAGTCGCTCCGCGAGGTACTGCTGCGCCACCGATGGGCGCTCGGCCTGATGGAGTCCCGGCGGACGCCGGGGCCGGCGAACCTGCGCCACCACGACGCGGTCATTGGCAGTCTGAGGTCGGCGGGCCTCGACATGCCGATGATCGCGCATGCGTACTCCCTCCTCGACAGCTACATCTACGGCTTCGCCCTATTTGCGATGAATCTCCCGTTCCAGCCGTCGGAGGAGGTCGCGGAGCTGGGCCGGGTCACGCTCAAGGGGTTCCCCGTTGACGCGTACCCCAACCTGGTCGCCTACATCTCGGCGATGACGCCCGGCTACAACTACGGAGACGAGTTCGAGTACGGGCTCGACCTGGTGCTGGACGGCCTCGCAAGGGAAGCGGGAGCTTCACGACCTGAGCTCGAGTCGAGGCCTTCCCCGACGGCCGAGCCAGACGCGCGGCCGACGTAGGCCAGGTCGTGTTCGTTCGCGGCCTCGGAGGAACGCGTCCCCCGAGGCAGTGCCCCCCGCCGCCTCCGACGGCACCGGCCGTCGCCGAGGCCTCGGGGTGCCGCGGGCCCGCGGCGACGCCCGCAGGATGACTCACGCGGCACCGCGGAGCGCATATGCGATCCACTCGGGGAGCACGATCCGAGGCGTGGGAACGGCGGTTCAAATCCTCGCGGCGTCAGCGCGAAGCACCAGGTGACGCTCCCGGTCGCGACGCTCCGAGACGCGGGTATTCGGACAGGCGACACCCTTCGCGCCGAGGTCCGCGGGCCGGGCGAGGTCGTGCTCATCCGCGACGAGGACCCCCTCGACCGGTTTGCCGGTGTCC
>DASSQF010000061.1:0-3028 GCA_035702685.1 Propionibacteriaceae bacterium | reverse complement strand
ACCGGCTCCTCGGATATCTACGAGAACACAGGTCGGGGGCCGGTAGCGAGCGTGAACTTCATCGCCGCCCACGATGGCTTCACCCTCAACGACGTAGTGTCGTACAACGAGAAGCACAACGAGGCGAACGGCGAGGGCAACGCGGACGGGGAGTCCTTCAACCGCTCCTGGAACTGCGGCGCGGAGGGCCCGACGCCCAGCCGCGCCATCAACCGGCTCCGGGAGCGGCAGCACCGCAACCTCATGCTCACGCTGCTGCTCAGCCAGGGCGTGCCGATGATCGCGCACGGCGACGAGCTGGGGCGTACCCAGAAGGGCAACAACAACGTCTACTGCCAGGACAACGAGCTCTCGTGGGTCGACTGGGACCTGGACCCGGCTCAGGAGAAGCTCCTCGACTTCACGCGCCGGGCTGTGCGGTTCCGGCGCGACCACGCGGTGCTTCAGCGGCGCCGCTTCTTCGCAGGGTCGCCGCAGCACGGCGGCGAGTCGGAGCTCGGTGACATCGCCTGGTTGACGCCTACGGGAGAGCACATGACCGACGGGGACTGGGCCGAGTCGTTCGCCCGGTCCCTCATGGTCTTCCTCAACGGCGAGGCCATTCCCGAGCCGGACGTCCGTGGCGGACGCATCATCGGCGACAGCCTGCTGGTCCTCTTCAACGGGGACCCCCAGCCCGTGGAGTTCTGCCTCCCGGGCGAGGACTTCGGCACTGGCTGGGAGGTTGCCATGGACACGTCACGGGAGAGGCTGACCCGGAAGCGGTGGGAGGCCAGGGAGCCCTTGAAGCTCGAAGGGCGCAGCATCACGGTGTTCGTCCGGCCGCCGGCCGCTGCTCCCGACGCCGGCTGACCCGAGACCGGTCGCTCAGCCTCGCGATTCTTCCGATCGCGTCGTCCCTGGTAGGGTCGTCTCGTTGTTGTTTGGAATTGTCGTTTGCGTGCTGAGGTAGTACTGCCGGGATCCCCCGGTGTCGTCTTTGCAGGAAGCGTTCATTGCAGCTGCATCACTCGAGCTCCGCATCCGCGGAAACTCCGCTTCCTACACAAGGAGACAGTCATGGCTATCGGTACCGTCAAGTGGTTCAACGGCGACAAGGGCTTCGGCTTCATCGCCCCCGAGGATGGGTCGGCGGACGTGTTCGCCCACTTCTCGGCCATCAACGCGAACGGCTTCCGCTCGCTCAACGAGGGTGACCGCGTGTCGTTCGACACCCAGCAGGGCCCGAAGGGTCCGCAGGCGGCGAACATCACCGTCATCAGCTGACACCCGCTCAGCAGAAGGGCCCGGCTTCGGCCGGGCCCTTTCGCATGCCCCCGTGCTCCTAGAGTGGCCGCATGCGGATCGCGGTCGCCGGCAGCAGCGGACTCATCGGCTCCCAGGTGTGCCGGCTGGCCGTGGAGGCGGGGCACGAGGTCGTCCGCCTGAGCCGTACGGACGGCGTCGACCTGCTCGACGTCGCCGCCGTGGGCCGAGCACTGGCCGATGTCGATGCTGTCGTCGACGTCACGCGACCCACCCGGACGGAAGTCGACGCGGCGCGCGAGTTCTTCACCACGGTCGCGGAGAACCTGGGTACGGAGGGGGCTCGGGCAGGGGTGCGGACGTCGGTCGTGCTGTCGATCGTGGGCGTCGACCGCGGCCAGGACTACGGCTGGTACGTGGCGACGCTCGCCCACGAGCAGGCGACGCGCTACTACGGCCCTGGGCCTCGCGTCCTGCGCACCACGCAGTTCCACGAGTTCCCGGGCCAGGTGCTGGAACGTGCCCTGGCAGGAGACTCCCAGACCGGAGTCGTGACCATCATGGACGTCCCCACGCAGCCGGTCGACTCAGCGGAGGTTGCTCGGGCCCTCGTGGAGCTGGCCACGGATGCAGCTGACGGTGACCGCCAGCTCGCCGGCCCCCGCCCCGAACGCCTGGTCGAGCTCGTCCGCGACCTCGTGGCCCACGAGGGCCGAGACCTGGTCGTTCGCCCGGGCCCGGCGCCCGCGAGCATGGCCGGAGGCTCCATGCTTCCGGACGGCGAGTTCGTCGTCGCCGGTCCCGACTGGCACACGTGGCTGGAGAGCCGCCCGTCCCCGTCGTAGTCGCGTCAGAGCCGGCCAGGTACGACGGGGACCGTCCGGGACGACCGCCGGAGCCTCAGAACGCACCTACCCGTTCGGCGTCCCCCGGTGGGACGTATCGGGGTCAGCGGAGCACCTACCCGAGCGACCCTCGGGCTCAGCTCGCGGCGGTCCTGAACCGTCGCAACCGCATCGAGTTGCTCACGACGAAGATGCTCGACAGGGACATGGTGAACCCCGCGATGAGCGGGTTGAGCTGGCCGGTCGCGGCGAGCGGGATCGCGGCCACGTTGTAGCCGAAGGCCCAGACGAGGTTGCCCCGGATCGTGCGCAGCGTGCGCCGGGACAGCTCGATCGCATCCGGAATGACCTCGAGGCTCTTCCGCACCAGGATGATGTCCGCGGACTTCAGCGCCACGTCCGTGCCGCTCACCATCGCCATGCCGAGGTTCGCGGTGGCGAGGGCGCCGGCGTCGTTCACGCCGTCGCCGACCATCGCGACGCGCCGGCCTTCACCCTGGAGCCGTTCGATGACCTCGGCCTTGTCGCCGGGCAGGACCTCTGCGATCACCTCGTCCACGGCGACGAGACGGCCGATCTCATCGGCCGCGCCGCGCCGGTCGCCGGTGAGCAGGACGGTACGGAGCCCGAGGTGCCGCAGCCGCGCGACGGCCGCGGGAGCCGAGTCCTTGATGGTGTCGGCCACGGCCAACCAGCCGGCCACCGTACCGTCGAGGCTCACGAGGACGGCGGTACGACCGGCGCTCGCCGCGGCCTCCACCGCGGTAGCCGCCTCACCTGGGACGGTCACGCCGCGCTGGGCCATGAGGTCCGTGGTGCCGATGAGGACGGTCCGGGCCGTGCCGTCGAGCACGACCTCGCCCTCGACGCCCGAGCCGGGAAGGGCCGTGACCCACTCGGCACGTGGCAGCGCGAGGCCTTCCGCCTGCGCGCGTGCG
>DASSQF010000060.1:0-12862 GCA_035702685.1 Propionibacteriaceae bacterium | reverse complement strand
GGGGAGGCGCCGGCTGCCCGGGTCGGTTCACCATGTTAAGTGGGTTCGTTGGCGGCTCTCATGGCAGATCTGCCATGAGAACCGCCGGTTTCCCTGCATAACATGGTGAACCGACGCGCCCCCGGCGGTCAGGTGGTCGAGGCCGCGTAGATCGAGCGGATGGACTCGTCGAGCGCCGCGTCGAACTCCTCCGGGGTCATGTCGACGCGCAGCCCTTCGGTGAGCGCTCGCGAGAAGCTCGCGATGAGACCCGGGTTGCGGGCCAGCCGCTCGTTCGCCTCGGCGCGCGAGTACCCGCCGGAGAGCGCGAGCACGCGGACGATCTCGGGGTGCTCGATGAGCGGCGTGTAGAAGCCGTCCACGTCCGGGATCGTCAGCTTGAGCATGATCGGCCCGTCGAGCGAGTCCGAGAGCAGGTGCCGGCCGATCTCGTCCATGAGGATGCGCTCGCACTCTCCCTTGTCGGACGCCTTGATGTCGATCTCGGGCTCCAGGATCGGCACGAGGTCAGCCGCGATGATCCGGCGTGCCAGCTCGAACTGCTGCTCCATGACGGCCGCGATGCCGTCGCGGTCGGCGGACATGATGACCGAGCGCATCTTCGTACCGAACACGTGCCCCTCGACCGCCCGCTCCAGCAGCGCGTCGAGGGTGTCGATCGGCTTCATGAGCCGGACGCCCTGCGCGGCGTCCTGAAGCCCCTTGTCGACCTTGAGGAACGGGACGACGTGCTTGGTCTCCCAGAGGTAGTCCGCGGCAGGCATCCCGGCGAACGTCCTCGCCAGCGTCTTCTCGAACAGGATCGCGCCGAGGATGTGCGAGCCCGTGAATGACGGACTGGTGACGATCCGCTCCCTCATGGCGTGCACGAGGTCGAACATCTCGTCGTCCCCGTGGTACGCGTCCGGACCGATTCCGTACCTCTGCAGTGCTTTCGGGGTGCTGCCCCCGCTCTGGTCCAGCGCGGCGATGAACCCGCGCCCTCCTGCCATGTGCTCCATCTGCGAAGCCAACATCGCACAGACCCCCTGTGAGCCGGCGCCCTCGGCCGCTCCTCTTTCACCGTACGCCGCCGCGGCGACGTCCGTGTCAGCTCAGGAAACCCTCGGCGGTGAGCCAGGCCCGGGTGTCGGCGTCGTCGACCCACAGGTGCGCGTGCCAGCCGCGGGCGGACGCCGTCGCGACGTTCTCGGCCTTGTCGTCGACGAACCACAGCGCCTCGCCCGGCAGGCCCAGCTCCTCCTCGACGCGCTGATAGATCTCCGGCGAGGGCTTCGCCACGCCGAGGAGACCCGAGAAGAAGAAGCGCTCGACGAGGTGGGACCAGCTGAAGCCGGGCGCGGTCTCCGCGAAGCTGCGCGGCGCGTTCGAGAGGACGAAGACGCGGGTGCCGCGCTCGCCCAGCTCGGTGAGGATGGCTCGTGCGTCGTCGCGGATCTCCTGCCAGCCGCCGGTGTCCGTGGTCACGAGCTCAGGCAGGAGGGCGTCCAGGTCCTCGACCTGGTGACCCTCGATGAGAGGGAGGGTGATCTCCCAGTACGCGCGGTCGGGGATGCCCTCGTCGTACGCGTGCCGGTGGGCGCCCCAGAAGCCCTTCTCCACAGCGCCCGGCGTCGTGCCGAGGAGCTCGGCGAGCCCTTCGTACAGGCCGGTCGGGGTCGAGAGCACCATGCCGAGGTCGAAGATCGCTGCGCGAGGGGTCACGCGGCGAGACTATCGAGTGGTACGGGCGGCGCGCCCTCAGCGGTACGACGTCCGCCCCTGGCTCGTAGCTGCCTCCAGCGGCTGTCAGCCGCGGAGCCTGTGCACCCCGAACGTCACCGCACGCGCCACTCCCGACTCCTTGCCCCCGCCGCTGAGCACCCCGTCGACGACGTCCTCGGGCTTCGGGTGCCACGGCAGGTCCGCGAGGTAGGCGGCGTGGGCCGCGAGCGACCGTACGGCCCTGTCGCGGCCCTCCTCGCTCACGGCGACGTGGTGGGTCGGGCTCATGGCGCCCACGACGAACAGCCACGTCGCCCCCCACGGCTCCAGCCCCTCGTCGAGGAGGTCGCGGAAGCACCACCGGTTGTCGGCGTCCCGGACGGCGTCGATGGTGGCCAGCCCGGCCGCACGGTGGTCGGCGTGGTCGAAGCCCCACCGGGTGAGAAGCTCGCCGGAGCCGCCGATGACCACGTCGGGACGCACCCGCCGGATCTCGCGGGCGATCGCGCGTCGCAGGTCGAGGGAGTACTCGAGCGCGCCGTCGGGGAAGTCGAGGATCGTCAGGCCGCCGACCCCCACGGCGTCGCAGGCCGCACGCTGCTCGTTCGCTCGCAGCGGTCCTGCCTCCTCCGGGGGACGCTGCATGCCCGCCTCGCCGGCGGTGAGGAGGAGGTACGAGACCTCGACGCCCGACGTCGTCCACGTCGCCACGGCGGCGGAGGTGCCGTACTCGGCGTCGTCGGGGTGGGCCACGACCACCAGCACCCGGCTGATGGGTTCGTCGAAGGAGGGCAATGGCGTGGCGGGCTCAGGCATGGCGACAGGCTAGGACCGGTGCTCACAGTCCGCCAGACCTCGTCGGGCGGGGCGTCCCGCGTCGAGCGAGGGCGTGAGGGAGACGGTCGGAGCGCTCAGCGGGCCGGCATCGCCACGGTGACCGTGACGTGCGGCGAGACCATCGTGTTCGTCGCCGTGATCGCGCTGACGGTCGTGGGGGCGTCGATGAGGAGCGTCCCTGCCGCCCGGCCGGAGGCGTCCCACGCCAGCTTGAGCGCGGACCCGTCCGTGACGCAGAGGCCGGTGACGAGGCCCGTGTTGCTCGCGACCGTCTTGCCCTTCCCGTCGACGGCAGCCCACTGGTAGACGGCCATCCCGAAGCCCTCGGAGCTGTCCAGCCGCTGGGCGCTGAGCTTCACCGCGATGAACTGGCCGTTGGCCGCCTTGGCCGCCCCGGTCGGGCACTTGGCGTTCTCGGTGATCGACTCCACGGTGACGACCGCTTTCGCGAGCCCACGCGTCTGGGACAGGTCGGCAGGCGCGCCCACCTGCAGCGTCACCGGGGCGTCGGACTTCCAGGTCGTCGTCGGGGACGGCTCCTCGCTCGGCGTCACGACGGTCACTCCCGGGGGTGCACTCTGCGCGCAGGCCGTCAGGGCCACCGTGCACACGGCGGCGAGGACTGTTGCGGGGAGGGCACGCATGGGGCTCATTCTGCGCATGCGCGGCGGGAGGCGCCCGGAGGACCCGCCGCAGATGGACTACAAATGGGCTCATGCTGTACGCGACGCACGCTCGGGTCCACCTCGACCACATCGTCGCGAACCTGCGCGCCGTCCGGGAGCGGGTGGGGGAGCGAGCAGTGCTCCTGGCTATCAAGGGGAACGCGTACGGGCACGGCGCCGTCCCGGTCGCACGGGCCGTGCTGGCTGCGGGTGCCGCTGACTGGCTCGGGGTGGCGACGGTGCCCGAGGGCGTCGAGCTCCGTGAGGCCGGCATCACCGCGCCGATCCTCAAGCTGTCGCACGCCCTCGACGACGAGGTGGAGGAGGCGGTACGCGCGGGGCTGGTGCTCACGGTCGTCAGCGCGGACACGGTCGTCGCCGCAGAGCGGGCGGCCGCGTCGCTCGGCCTGACGTGCGAGGTCCACCTCAAGGTCGACACGGGCATGCGCCGGATCGGCGTCGAGCCCATGGCTGCGCCGGCCGTGGCCCGACTGGCCGACCACCAGCCGCACCTCGCTCTCACCGGCATCTTCACGCACCTGCCGGCGAGCGACGACCCGACCCAGGACGAGTTCACGAGGGGCCAGCTGCAGACTTTCACCGAGGTGGTCGACCGGGTGAGCACCGCGATCGGACGGACCCTTCCGTACGTGCACGCCGCCAACTCCGGGGCCGTCCTGGCCCACCCCGACGCGTGGGGGACGATGGTCCGGCCCGGCATCATCGCGTACGGCAGCTACCCGGACCCCTCGACGCCTCGCACCGTCGACCTCCTTCCGGGGCTGACGCTCGCGAGCAGGGTCTCGTTCGTCAAGCGGATCCGTGCGGGGGAGACCGTGAGCTACGGCCGTACCTGGACCGCGCCCTCCGACACGACGATCGCGACGGTTCCCATCGGCTACGCGGACGGGTTCAGCCGCCTGAACTCCAACCGCGGCCACGTGCTGGTGAACGGCCGTCGCTACCCGATCGCAGGGCGCGTCTGCATGGACCAGACCATGGTGGACGTGGGCGACGACGACGTGGCCGTCGGCGACGAGGTCGTCGCGATCGGGCCGCAGGGCGACAACGAGATCACGGCGACCGAGGTCGCCTCGGTCATGGGGACGATCCCCTACGAGGTCACCTGCCTGCTCACCCGCCGGGTCACGAGGCTGTACGGGTAGGCCGTTCACGTCCCGGACGTGCAAGAGGGCCGTTCCCGTGAAGGTTCGGCCCTCTGGCGCTTCGGCCGGGAGCCGGGGGATGGACCGGTCGAAGCCATAGCGTCACGATCGCTGCGGACGTCCGGGTAGGTGGCCCGTTGTCGATGTCCGCGCGGCTCGCACCGCCGTACTCCCAAGGGTACGTGCCGACTCAATGCCCGACCTCATCCGCAGATCGATTTCAGCCGCAGGAACGAGCGCGCATCAGACCACGGACGTACGCGCGACCCTGTTCCGGGCGAGCCCCGAGGAGGACGGTCGCACAGGGCGGCTCGTGCGCTGCCGACGCACGAGCGGCAGCCGGGGTCGACGCCCCCTGGCGCCCTAGACTGCGGCACACCGGACAAGGGGAGGAGCGAGGCGTGGACTACTCCAGCGCCACCGTCGTGGGCGGCGGGATCGTCGGACTGGCCGTCGCGCTCCGCCTGTCCCAGAGCGGCGTCGCCGTGACCGTGGTCGAGAAGGAGTCCGCCTGGGCTGCCCACCAGACGGGCCACAACTCGGGTGTGATCCACGCCGGCCCGTACTACCGGCCCGGTTCGCTCAAGGCGACGATGTGCACGGCCGGCAACGCGTCGATGGTCGCGTTCGCCCAGGAGTACGGCATCCCCCACGAGGTGTGCGGCAAGCTCATCGTCGCCACCGACCCCTCCCAGCTCCCCGGGTTGAGGACCCTGTACGAGCGGGGCCAGGCCAACGGCACGCCGTGCGAGCTCATCTCGGCCGAGCGGGCGCGAGAGATCGAGCCGCACGTCCACGCGGTCGGCGCGCTCCACGTGCACTCGACGGGGATCATCGACTACTCCGAGGTCACCCGCACGTACGCGCGGCTCGCCGCGGAGAACGGCGCGGACCTCGTTCTCGGCTCGGCGGTACGGGCCATCCACAACACGCCGACCGGTGTCACGGTCGAGCACGACCGCGGGCGGGTGACCAGCGACGTGCTCATCAACTGCGCCGGGCTGCAGTCGGACCGTGTCGCGCGGCTCGCCGGACTCGAGCCGGAGGTACGGATCGTGCCGTTCCGCGGCGAGTACTACGAGCTCGCGCCGGAGCGCCGCTTCCTCGTCAACAAGCTCATCTATCCCGTCCCCGACCCCGACCTGCCGTTCCTCGGCGTCCACTTCACGCGGATGATCGACGGCAGCGTGCACGCCGGCCCGAACGCCGTCTTCGCGTTCGCCCGGGAGGGCTACCGCTGGCGCGACATCGTGCCGCGCGACGTGTGGGACGCCGTCACGTACCCGGGCTTCCTCAAGATGGCGAGCCACAACGTCGTGAACGGCGCCCACGAGCTCGTACGCTCCGCGTCGCGGAGCCTGTTCGCGGCCTCGCTGGCCAAGCTCGTCCCCGACGTGACGAAGGCCGACATCGTTCCCAGCGGGAGCGGGGTGCGGGCGCAGGCGATCCGGCCGAACGGCTCGCTGGCCGACGACTTCATCATCCAGTACGCCCCGCGGCAGGTCCACGTGCTCAACGCGCCCTCCCCGGCGGCGACAGCCTCGCTGGAGATCGCCAAGGCCGTCGTCGCGCAGTCCCGCGCCGCCTGACCATGGATCTGCTCGACGGCGCCGAGGCCGTGCTGTTCGACCTCGACGACACCCTGCTCGACTACTCGGCGGCCCGTGACGCCGGCATCCTCACGTGGGTGCAGGACGTCGAGGCCGCGCGGCACGCGACGGACGTCGTCCGGAGGTGGCGCGAGCTCGAGGAGCATCACTTCAGGCGGTACTCCCAGGGCGAGGTGAGCTTCCAGGAGCAGCGTCGAGCGAGGATGAGAGCGTTCCGCTCCGACCTCGGTGGGGCGGCGGACGACGTCCTCGACCGCGCCTTCTCCGACTACATCGCCCACACCGAGGCCGCCTGGGCGCCCGTGCCCGGCGCGGTGGAGACCGTGCGGACGCTGGGCGAGCGGCTGCTGGTGGGAGTCCTCACGAACGGCCCGGTAGAGCTCCAGGCACGCAAGCTCGCGACCCTGGGGCTGGACCACCTCGCCCTCTTCGCGTCCTCCGAGCTGCCCGCGCCGAAGCCGGACGTCCGTGCGTACGAGGCCGCCTGTACGGAGCTCGGCGTGCCGCCCGCTCGTACGGTCATGGTCGGCGACGACCTCGTCAACGACGTGGAGGGTGCCCTGTACGCGGGGCTGAGGTCGATCTGGTTCTGTCGGGACGACCTTCCCGGACGGGTGCCGTGGCCGCTCACGCCGACCAGCGCCGTGGGCGTCATCCGGGACCTGCGCGAGCTGCTCGACTGAGGCCCGATCTCCTCGCCCTTGTCCGGGGCGGATACCGGTGACAGGGTCGGATGATGACGACACGACCAGCGATCTCCGCTACCTCAGTGACGGTCATGGCGCCCGACCCGCCACTGCTCGCCCGGTTCTACGCCCGCCTGCTCGGAGCGGAGCTCACCTCAGACGACGCCGGATGGGCGCAGCTGCGGACAGCCGAGGGGTTCACGATCAGCGTCGAGGAGGAGCGCCAGTGGCAGCGGCCGGTGTGGCCGGCCACGCCCGGTTCGCACACCTCGACGATGCACTTGGATCTCCGCGTCGAGGACCTCGCCGCCGCGGAGGCGTGGGCGGTCGAATGCGGTGCCGTCGCGTCGGAGTTCCAGCCCCAGGACGACGTGCGGGTCATGATCGACCCCGCCGGCCACCCCTTCTGCCTGTTCCTCTGACCGTCGCGGCCAGACCGGCACCGGTGCGGGCCGGCCGAGCCTCGGCGCCTCGAGCGTCGCGGCTCAGGAGCGCCGGCGGGTCGGCAGCTGCGCCTTGGCGCACTGCCCGATGAGGTGCGTCCCGTACCCGTCGTAGATCGCGCCGACGCCTCCGCCGATGAGCGGGATCTTGCGACCGACGATGGAGCTGAGCCGCTTGCCCCCGATGTTCGTGAGGACGTCGGCGACGATCCGCTCGGCGACCTTGAGGTCGAGGGCCGCGTCGGACACGGGCGCCGTGGCGACGGCCATGGGGCTCGTCGGCAGCCGGCCGGACTCGATCTGCCGCCGGAGCTCCTCGTCGCCGAGGAGGCACATGAGCATGGCGGTACGGACGCGGCGGTCGTCGATGTCGTACCCGCGCAGGTGCGCGATGCACGCGACGAGCCGCATCTGGATGACGACGACGCCCGTGATGTTCGCGGGGGTGGTGAGGATGGTCGTCACGACGCCGCCGATGTTCGTCGCGAAGCCCTGCGCCGAGGCCATCGCCACGTGTGAGCTGATGAGCGAGTCGACCGCCGACTCCGCGTCACCGCGCCTCTGCAGCGCCTTCGCGGCCGACGCCTTCGCGCCGGGGAGCGTGTAGACGCCGTCGATCGCGAGGTCCACGAGGCGCAGCAGTGCGCTCCCCGCGGTGGGGCCGACGCGTGACGGGATCGTCGCGATGACCTTCCCGACGTCGCGTGCGTTGGTCGCCATGATGCTGCCTCTCGTCGTCCTGCACGACCAAGAGTACGGAAGCCGCCAATGAGGCGTCGGGGACGGCGACAACACGATCAGGTCACGACGCAGACCCCTCCCTCGACAGCGCCTTCCGGATGCTGATCGCCCTCGTGATCCGGCGTTTCGTACCGCAACCGCGTCTCGACCCCCAGTTTCGAGGCGGTCGTGCTGTCTGCGGTACGACAAGGCGGCGAGGATGGCGAGGTGTGGCGGCCGACACGTCCACGCCGGCCGGCAGCGCGCGATGGCACGATGGCTCTGTGAGCCTGTCGCACGCCTTCGGGCCCGAGGAGGCCTGGCCCGACCAGGACCTCGTCGCGCTCAGCGACGACTTCAGCCCCGGGCTCGTGCTCGAGGCGTACCGGGCGGGCGTGTTCCCGATGCCCCTGCCGAGGTCGAGCTTCGCGGCGCGGATGGGATGGTGGTCGCCCGTGCGCCGCGCGTACCTGCCTCTCGACGAGCTCCGCGTCACTCGGTCGCTGGCGAAGATGTCCCGCCGCTACACGGTGACGGTCGACCGCGACTTCGCTCACGTCATCGCCGCCTGCGGCGACCCGTCGAGGGAAGGGGGATGGATCGACCGTGGGATCACGAGGGCCTACACCGACCTGCACCGCGCCGGCGTGGTCCACTCACTCGAGACCTGGGACGCGGAGGGACGGCTCGTGGGCGGCCTGTACGGGGTGAGCCTGGGCGGCCTGTTCGCCGGCGAGTCGATGTTCCACGACCCTGAGCACGGCCGCGACGCGTCGAAGGTGGCGCTCATGGAGCTCGTGCGGATCCTCGGCGCCGACGGCATCCCTCGCCTCCTCGACGTGCAGTGGCTCACCCCTCACCTTGAGAGCCTCGGCGCCGTCGAGGTCCCGCGCCACGACTACCTCGGCATGCTCGAGCAGGCGCTGGACCTGCCCGGACCCACCTGGGCCTGACGCTCCGGGAGAGACCTCCTGAGCCGGGGAGAACCTGTGCGCTCGAGGAGAGAACCCGGCCGCGCAGGGAGAGGACCTGTGCGAGGGCGACGGGCCTGTGGAAAGCCTGACGGCCTACTTCAGCAGCCGCGAGAGGCGCCGGTCGGCGAGCGGCTTGCCGCCGGTCTGGCAGCCAGGGCAGTACTGGAGCGACGAGTCGGCGAACGAGACCTCCGCCACCGTCGTGCCGCACACGGGACATGACAGGCCCGTACGTCCGTGGACAGCCATGCTGCTCCGCTTGCCGTCCTTGAGCTCCGACGGCTTGAGCCCGTCAGCCCGCTCGATGGCCGAGCGCAGCGTGTCCTGCATCGCCGACAGGAGGGTCTCCCGCTCGGCGTCGTCGAGCGAGCTGGCCGGCTTGAACGGGCTCATGCGCGCGGCGTGGAGGATCTCGTCCGAGTACGCGTTCCCGATGCCCGCCAGCACCTTCTGGTCGCGCAGCACCCCCTTGAGCTGGGCCCGGCCGGCCGCATCGAGGATCGCGTCGAGCTGGGGGCGTCCGAACTCGGGGGCCAGGGGGTCGGGACCCAGGTCGGCGATGCCGGGAACGTCCTCGAGCGCGGCCACCACGTACACGGCCAGGTGCTTGCGGGTCCCCGCCTCGGTGAGGTCGAAGCCGGACCCGTCGTCGACACCGACGCGGAGCGCCAGCGGGCTCTTGCCGGGCCGGGCCAGCGAGGCGGGCAGCTCGTCGTACCAGCGGAGCCAGCCTGCCCTCGCCAGGTGGAACACGAGCCAGGCGCCGTCCTGCCCCATGCCGAGGAACTTCCCTCGTCGCTCCACGCGCTCGACCTCCAGACCGAGCAGCGCGGAGGGCGGCAGCGCCACCGTCTTGAGCGCGCTGAGCGAGGCGATCTCGACGCGCGTGAAGCTCCTCCCCGTCAGGCGGGGCTCGAGCCAGTGGCGGAGCGCCTCCACCTCGGGCATCTCGGGCACGTCTGGAAGCGTAGCGCCGCTCCCCGAGCGGACGGGTTCCCTGCACGAGCGGACAGGGTCTCTCCCCGAGAGCACCGGTTCCCCCGGAGCGCGGTGAGCGGGGTGAGCCGAGCGGGTCACGATTCGGTGACTGTGCCCGGACAAGGCGGGACGGGACGGCCGAGGGCCCTCGGGCTGCGGCATGATGGCTCCGGCACCCTCACGGACAGGAACTCCTTGCATGGCAACGGTCAGCTCCCCGCGGCGGCCGGGCGACGCATGACCCGCACCGAACCGCGACGCTGGAGGAGGTCGCGCCTGTACGAGCCGAGCGGCTGGCACAGCCATCCCCGCGTGGGCATGGGGCTCGTCATCGGCTCGACCCTCGGCATCGTCGTCATCTCGTTCCTCGGCCCCTCGGCGGTCACCCTGTCGCTCGGTCCGCGCTACGGCAGCCTCCTGCCGCCGTGGTACCTGCCGTCGACGTGGGGCATCCACCTCGACGACTGGACAGCGGTGCTCGTCACGTACCTGTGCCTCGCGCTCGGGGCCGTGGGCATGTGGATCCTCATGAGGTCGCTCGCCGCCGGCTGGCGGCCCGTGCCGAGGAAGCTGCTCAGACTCGGCATCGCGCTCCAGGTGGCCGTGGCCCTCGTCACGCCGCTGACGAGCGCGGACGTGATGATGTACGCCGCGTACGGCAGGCTCCAGGTGCTGGGGCGCAACCCGTACGAGATCACCGTCGGCGAGATCTTCCGCACCCAGTTCGACTCGGTCCTCTACTGGACGGAGAGGCCGTGGCAGGACACGCCCAGCGTGTACGGGCCGATCGTCTCCGCGAGCCAGGTGCTCGCGAACCGGCTCGGCGGCACGTCGATGCACGACGTCGTCTTCTGGCTCCAGATGCTCTGCCTCGTGCCGATGCTCGTCATCGGCTTCCTCGCGTACCGCCTCGCGGCGGGCAACCCGATGCTGCAGGCGAGGGCCGCGCTCTTCACGCTCGTCAACCCCGCGATGCTGTGGGCCGTCACCGCGCAGGCGCACAACGAGGCGCTCGCCGTGATGTTCGCGTTCGCGGCGATCGCGGCGATGCGGCGACGGCCCTGGCTCGCGGGACTCCTCATCGGCCTCGCCGGCAGCGCCAAGGTGAACATGGTCCTCTTCGGCATCGCGATCCTGTGGGGGTACCGGCGGGAGCCGAAGAAGCTCGCGGTCATCGCGGGCGCAGCGGCCGTGCCGCTCGTCATCTGCTACGGGCTGTGGGAGCCGTCGGCGCTCGTGTCGGCCGCCCGCAACACCACGTACGTCAACGCGGGCGCCTGGGCCGGGCCGGTCTTCGGGCTCCTGTCGCAGTTCCTCGCGTGGAACGCGGCGAAGATCATCATCAACGTCATCGGACTGGCGATGTGGGCCGTCGTGGCGTGGATGCTGTTCCGGCTCGTCGAGGTCCGGCCGCTGCCGGGGATCGCGGACCACGTCCTCGACCCCATGAGGGACCCCACGTCCGTCGCCGTCCGTACCGCCGCGGTCCTGTACGCCTCCTGGCTCATCACCACCCCGAACTCGTTCAGCTGGTACGACCTCATGGCCTGGACGCCCCTCGCCGTCGCGGCGGCGACGCGGCTGGACGGCCTCATGCTGTGGCGCACCACGTGGCTGTCGGCCGCGTTCGTCACAGGTCGCGCAATCCCGTACGCGTACGGCCTCACGACGTTCGGGGCCCGGGTCCGCGACACCGCGTGCGTCATCGCGCAGGTGCTCGTCCTCGTCGCGATCGTGTGGTGGTACGTGCGGACGCGCCGCCAGGCCGTGCGGCTCGGCGTCGGGGTCGGCGCGAGCGTCGGCGGATGACCCTGCTCCTGCCGCGGGGCTACGCCGGCTCGGCCATCCTCGAGGTGAAGCGCTCGGTGTTCCGAGCGGACGTCGCGAGGGTCGACGACGAGGACGCCGCGCGGGCGGTCGTCGCCACCGCCCGGCGCACGTACTCCGATGCGCGCCACCACTGCTCCGCGTTCATCGTCGAGGTCCAGGCCGCCCAGCCGGTGGAGCGGTCCTCGGACGACGGCGAGCCGGCCGGTACGGGCGGCATGCCGATCCTCGCGGCCCTCCACGGCGCGGGCCTCGTCGGCGTGGTCTGCGTCGTCACCCGCTGGTTCGGCGGCGTCAAGCTCGGTGCTGGTCCGCTGGCCAGGGCGTACGGCGACGCGGCCGGCCTGGCCCTCGCGCAGGCGCCGCGCGTCGTGCGGGTCTCCCGTCCGCAGTGGCGCGTCCACGTCCCGTACGCCCGGCTCGGCCGGCTCGTCGACGACCTCTCGCACCGCGGCCTCGACGTGTCCCCCGAGTACGGGGCGGACCCCTCCCTCCTCGTCACAGCGGAGGCGGGCAACGACGTCCGTGCGGTCGTGGCGTCACTGACCCAGGGCGAGGGCTCGGTGGAAGCTGCGGGCGAGGTCACCGCGGAGGTGGAGCAGTCCAGCGGGCGACAGGAAGCGCAAGCGGCCATAGAGAAACGGGGCCGGCTCGACTAGCCTGCGACGCAGGTCGGTCATTCTCCCTGGAGGTCGCGATGCCCATTCTCGCCAACATCACCGAAGCCATCGGGAACACGCCGCTGGTACGGATCAACCGTCTCGCGGAAGGCCTGGACGCGACCGTCGCGGTCAAGCTCGAGTTCTACAACCCGGCCAACTCCGTGAAGGACCGTATCGGCGCCGCGATCATCGACGCGGCCGAGGCCGACGGCAGCCTCACGCCGGGGGGCACGATCGTCGAGGCGACGAGCGGCAACACCGGCATCGCGCTCGCGATGGTCGCCGCCGCGCGCGGCTACAAGCTCGTGCTCACGATGCCCGAGTCGATGTCCAAGGAGCGTCGGGCCCTGCTGCGGATGTTCGGCGCCGAGCTCATCCTCACGCCCCCTGCCGAGGGCATGCGTGGCGCGGTCCAGCGTGCCGAGGCCATCGCCGCCGAGCGTCCCGGCGCGATCCTCGCCCACCAGTTCGAGAACCCGGCCAACCCGAAGATCCACTACGAGACGACCGGCCCCGAGATCTGGAAGGCGAGCGACGGCAAGGTCGACATCTTCGTCTCGGGCGTCGGCACGGGCGGCACGATCACCGGC
>DASSQF010000059.1:0-4224 GCA_035702685.1 Propionibacteriaceae bacterium | reverse complement strand
CACCGCTGTCGATGTGTCGCGAGAGTGCCTGGTAGGCGCCGAGCAGCAGTTGCTGCCCGGTCTGGCCGCGCGCGTAGAAGGTGCGCTGCACCTGGACGCCGCCGAAGGAGCGGGTGTCGAGCAGGCCGCCGTACTCACGCGCGAAGGGAACGCCCTGCGCGACGCACTGGTCGATGATGTTCGCGCTGACCTCGGCGAGGCGGTAGACGTTGGTCTCCCGGGCGCGGTAGTCGCCACCCTTGACCGTGTCGTAGAACAGCCGCTGGGTCGAGTCGTTGTCGTTGCGGTAGTTCTTGGCCGCGTTGATGCCGCCCTGCGCGGCGATCGAGTGCGCGCGACGCGGACTGTCCTGGTAGCAGAAGTTGAGGACGTTGTAGCCGGCCTCGCCGAGCGTCGCGGCGGCTGCGCCACCCGCAAGGCCCGTGCCGACGATGATGACGGTGAGCTTGCGGCGGTTGGCGGGGTTGACGAGCTTGGCCTCGAACTGGCGCGTCCTCCACATCTTCTCGATGTCGACGTCAGGCGCCTTCGTGTCCGAGATCTCGTCGCCGAGACGGTAGTACGCGAGGGCAGGGTCGCCCGTCTCCGCGTCGGCCTTCTTGGCTGGGGCGATGGTGGTCACTTGATCCCTCCGAACAGGACTGCAACGGGCATGACCATGAAGGCCGCGAACAGGAGCGCCGAGATGGCGATCGCCGTGTAGTTGAGGTTGCGACGAGCCACCGCGCTCGTGTTGGCACCCAGCGTCGTCATCGCGCTCCAGATGCCGTGACGGATGTGGATGCACACCGTGCCGACGAACAGGGCGTACAGCAGCACCATGTACCACTGCTGGAACGTGAGCACCACGGACTCGTACGGGGTCGACGTGGCGGTGAAGCCGGTCAGGAACCACTTGATCGTGAACTGCCCCAGGTGGAAGAGCAGGAGCATCAGGAGGATGATGCCGCCCCAGCGCATCGTGCGGGCCGCGAACGTCTGCGCCCGGCGGTCCTTGCGCTGGTAGTTGCCGCGCGCCGCGCGCGAACGCATGGTGAGGATGTACGCCGACCACATGTGCAGGACGATGCACGCGACCATGAAGACGCGGAAGATCCAGATGAACCAGCCACGCGGCACGAGCGGGTACAGGACGTCGCTCTTCAGCCATTCGGCGTAGTGGTTGTAGGCCTCCGGCCCGAAGAAGGCCTTGAGGTTGCCCCAGGCATGCATGAGGAGGAAGAGGATCAGGAAGATGCCGGTTACCGCCATCAGCACCTTCAGCGCGACGGTCGAGCGCGCTGCCCTCTGGTGAACAGTGAGTGTTTGAGTCGCCACGGACGTCACTTTAACCTGGCCATGCCCTCCGAGGATCACCGCCCCGCAAGAACCCCGACGCGTCGGATGGTGTAGTGGGACGCCGGTCGGCCGCCGCCCCGTCACAGTGCCGGGCGACGCCTCCGGTCCGTGAGCCGCTCAGCCTGCTCCCGGCGCCAGGCCGCGATGTTGGCGTGGTGTCCGGACAGCAGCACGTCCGGCACCGACAGCCCCCGCCATTCGAGGGGCTTCGTGAAGACCGGGTACTCGAGCAGGCCGTCGAGGTCCGGGGAGTGCGACTCCTCCACCAGGGACTCCGGGTTGCCGATGACGCCAGGCAGCAGCCGCACGACCGACTCGATGATCGCGAGCGCGGCCACCTCTCCCCCGTTGAGCACGTAGTCGCCGAGCGAGACCTCGCGCAGGTCGACGCGGTCACGGAAGTGGGACATGACCCGTGCGTCGATCCCCTCGTACCGGCCGCACGCGAAGACCAGGTGCCTGCGGGTGGCCAGCTCGGCCGCGAGGGCCTGGGTGAAGGGCACGCCGGAGGGGGTCGGGACGACGAGCGTCGTGCCGGCCGTGTCCGGGCCGAGCACAGCGTCCAGCGCCTCGCCCCACGGCTCGGGCTTCATGACCATGCCGGCGCCGCCGCCGTACGGCGTGTCGTCGACGGTGCGGTGGCGGTCGTGCGTCCAGTCGCGGAGGTCATGGACACCGAGGCCGACCAGCCCCGAGGCGATGGCCTTCCCGACGAGCGACAGGGACAAGGGCGAGAGGTAGTCGGGGAAGATCGAGACGACGTCGAGGCGCATCAGGGGCGCCGCAGGTACGGTCATGCCTCCGCGACGTCCTCGAGCAGGCCAGCGGCGGCCGCCGACAGTCGGGCCGTACCGGCGGCGAGGTCGATGTGCGGAACGAGGTCCGTCACGAACGGGACGAGCCGCTCTCCCGCGTCGGTCGTCACCGCGAGGAGGTCCTGGGAGGGAAGGTGGATGACGTCGGCGACGACGCCCACGTCCAGTCCGTCGGCGTCGAGGACTCGCAGGCCCCGGAGCTGCCTGTCGTAGTACTCCTCGGGATCGTCCCCCGCCGGCCGTTCCTGCGGATCGACGCGCACGACGAGGACTCGGCCGCGCAGCGCTTCCGCCGCTGTACGGTCGGGCACCTCAAGGAAGCGTACGAAGATCCGTCCGGCGGCCCCGTCGCGCGCGGAGACCACGGTCAGTCTCGAGGAGAGGCCCTCGCAGCCCAGCACCGAGCCGGCGGCGAACCGCACCTCCGGCTCGTCGGTGCGCAGCTCGACGGCGACGTCGCCACGGAGACCGTGCGCCCGGCCGACGATGCCGACGACGACCTCGACGGGGTCGTCGCCGGTGCGGCCGGGGTCAGCGGTAGCGGCCACCGCCACGGCCCGGGCGACGGTCGACGTCGACGAAGTCCACCCGCACCTGCTCGCGACCACCGAGGGCGCTCACGACGGTCCTCAGGGCTGTCGCGGTACGGCCCTGCCGGCCGATGACCTTGCCGACGTCCTCCGGGTGCACCCGGACCTCGAGCATCCGGCCGCGGCGCAGGTCGAGGTCCTTGACGACGACGTCGTCAGGGTTCGACACAATGCCGCGAACCAGGTGCTCGAGCGCCTCGGCGAGCACGTCAGGCCTGCTCGGCCGCATCGTCGCTCACGGTGGGCTCGTCAGCGGGGGTGGCCTCGGGCTCAGCGGCCTTGGCCTTGCGGCTCGACTTCGAGATGGCCTCGGTCGTCGCAGTGCCGTCGCCCTCAGCGAGCGCCTTGTTGTAGGCGGCCGTCTTGTCCTTGGCGGCGGGCTGCTCGTCGATGCCGGACGGGGAGGTGTCGCCGGTGAACTTCTGCCAGTCGCCGGAGCGCTTGAACAGCGCGACGACGGCCTCGGTCGGCTGGGCGCCGACGCCGAGCCAGTACTGGGCCCGCTCCGAGTCGACCTTGATGACCGACGGGTCGTTCTTCGGGTGGTAGAGCCCGATCTCCTCGATCGCACGGCCGTCGCGCTTGGCGCGGGCGTCCATGACGACGATGCGGTAGTGCGGCGAACGGATCTTGCCGAGTCGCTTCAGACGGATCTTGACAGCCACGTGTGTGGTTCTCCTGTGCGTACATGCCTGGACGTCCCAGGCGGTGTGGTGGACGCCGCCGGTCGCGAGTGGGGTCGCGCGCCGGCCTCCGGGGGATCCGCCCTGCACGTGGTGAGAGGGCACGGGCACGACGGATGCGGGCCAAGTCTGCCAGACTGACCGCGAAACGACGAAACCGCCATGTGGCGGCGAGTGCGAAGGTGGTGGCCGGATGAGCTCACCCGGCGCCGCCCCCGCCCCCCGGGTGTGGGCCCTTCTCGGTCCGGCGTTCGTCGCCGCCGTCGCCTACGTGGACCCCGGCAACGTCGCGGCGAACCTCAGCGCGGGAAGCCGGTACGGGTACACGCTGCTCTGGGTGCTCGTCGCCGCCAGCGTCATCGCGGTCGTCGTCCAGTACCTGTCCGCGCGGCTCGGCCTCGTCACCGGCAAGTCGCTGGCGACGCTCGTCTCGGCGCGTCTCGTCACCCGCCACCGCTTCTGGCAGGTCGCGTACGCGCTCCAGGCGTACGTCATGGCCATCGCCACCGACCTTGCCGAGGTGATCGGCGGCGCGCTGGGACTGCACCTCCTCTTCGGCACGCCGCTGTGGCTGGGCGGCCTCGTGGTCGGCGTCGCCACGCTGCTGCTTCTGCCGGCCATGCGGTCCCGCGGGGAGATCGGGTTCGAGCGCGGCGTCGTCGTGCTCATCGTGCTCATCGCGGCGGCCTTCCTCGCCGGCCTGGTCTGGGCTCCTCCGGACCCCGCGCGTACCCTCGCCGGCCTGGTACCACGGGTGCCCGATGCGGACGCGTGGTACCTCGTCGCCGCGATGCTGGG
>DASSQF010000058.1:0-2390 GCA_035702685.1 Propionibacteriaceae bacterium | reverse complement strand
GACCTGCGCATCACGAAGTTCGACGTGAACCTCAACACGGGCTACCTCACCGCGAAGACGCGTCTGAACGGTGCCCAGGTGGGCAGGGTGAACGTGTTCGCCCTCGGACCGGTCCAGCCCATCAACGGGTCCGCTCCGGCGTGCTCGGGTGTCGCCGCCGGGCTCACGCTCACCAAGGAGGCCGCGACCGCGCTCGGGGCACCCAGTTTCACGGGGGCCTTCATCGGTGACGCCTGCGTCGTCCCCTCCTCGGACCACGACGAGGACTGACCCAAGGGGGTAACGCGGACTGCGCGATCCACCAGCGGGTCGCCAGCTGACAGGCGGTCGGTCCAGGAATGGGCCGGCCGCTTTGTCGTGTCCGGGGAAGCGAGCGGGGCGCGCTTGTCGTGTCCGGGGAAGCGAGTGGGCGCAGTCATTGCCGTTGTACCTAGAGGTATGTACAGTTCGGGTCATGGACTCCCGGGAACGTCTGGTCGTCGCGATGAGCGACCTGATGTGGGAGCGCGGGTACGCCGCGACGAGCCCGCGCGAGGTGAGGGAGCGGTCCGGCGTGGGCCAGGGGAGCATGTACCACCACTTCCCCGGGAAGCGGGACCTCGCGCTCGCCGCTCTGGAGCGCAACTGCGCCGACCTCCTGCCGGCCACCATCGAGGTGCTCGACCAGCCGGGTGACCCGATGGAGAAGCTCGTCGTCTACCTGACCCGCCCGCTGCCCGCGCTCAAGGGCTGCAAGGTCGGCCGGATGACCCAGGATCCGCTCGTCGCCCGCGACCCCGGCCTCCTCGCGCCCGTCGCACGAGCATTCGAAGCCGTCCATGACTCGCTCGCGGCCGTGATCCGCGACGCGGTGGAGCAGGGCGAGCTCAGCGAGACGGTCGATCCAGGCCGCCTGGCGTACACGCTCGCGGCCACGATCCAGGGCGGGTACGTGCTCGCCATCGCCGCGCAGGACCCGCGGCTCTTCGACGACGCACGTGCCGGAGCGCTCGACCTGCTCCGGGCTGCCTCGCCGTCCCCCACAGCTCAGGCGGCACCCGCCGCTGGATCACAGACAAGGAACCCGACATGACCGTACGGATCGGCATCAACGGCTTCGGCCGCATCGGACGCAGCTACCTGCGCGCTGCCCTCGCGAACGACGCCGACGTCCAGGTGGTGGCCGTCAACGACCTCACGTCCGCGTCCACGCTCGCCACGCTGCTGGAGTGGGACTCGATCTCCGGTCACCTCGAGGGCGTGAGCGTCGACGGCGACACGATCCGGGTCGGGGAGAACGAGATCAAGGTCCTGTCGCAGGCCGACCCGGCGAAGATCGGGTGGGGGGACCTCGGGGCCGACGTCGTCATCGAGTCGACGGGCTTCTTCACCGACGGAGCCAAGGCCCGCGCGCACCTCAGCGGGGGCGCGAAGAAGGTCATCATCTCCGCCCCGGCCAAGGGCGACGTGCCCACGTTCGTCCTCGGCGTCAACGACGCGGGCCTCGACCCGAGCGCATCGGACGTGTTCTCCAACGGCTCCTGCACGACGAACTCCCTGGCGCCGCTCGCGAAGGTGCTCAACGACGCGTTCGGCGTCGAGAGCGGCCTGATGACCACGATCCACGCGTACACGGGCGACCAGAGGCTGCACGACGCCCCGCACTCGGACCTCCGTCGTGCCCGGGCCGCGGCCATGTCGACGATCCCCACGTCCTCCGGCGCCGCGAAGGCGATCGGCAAGGTCATCCCGGAGCTCGACGGGCGCCTCACCGGGTTCGCGCTGCGCGTCCCCGTCCCCGTCGGGTCCATCACCGACCTCACTGTCGTGGTGCGCAACCAGGCGAGCGTGGAGGAGGTCAAGCAGGCCTTCGCCGCCGCGGCGGCCGAGGGGCCGCTCAAGGGCTACCTGCAGTACTCCGAGGCGCCACTGGTCTCCGTGGACATCGTGGGGAACCCGTACTCGTCGATCTTCGACGCCCCCCTCACCGAGGTCGTGGGCAACCAGGTGAAGGTGCTGGGGTGGTACGACAACGAGTGGGGCTTCTCGAACCGTCTGGTCGAGTTCTCCGAGCGGATCGGGTCGGCTCTGTAGCCAGTCGGGGGGAGGCTCCTGCGGGAGACACGCGGGCCCGTTGGTGCGGGGCACGCCTCGTGCGGGGGTGGTCCATCGTGCCTCCCGTGACCGCGGTGGACGACGGTCGGACGTCGGGCACATGACGTTGCACAGCCACGCAGCGGTCCTGACTGATCGGTACCGCGACGGGTCCAGGGACCGGTTCGCGTACCGACACCCCGTACCGGCCGCGCCAGTCGTGACCTTCGGTGGCGTGGAGCCCCGGCTGTCCACCTAGTCGGTGTCGCCCATCGCGATCGCCTCGGCGACCTCCTGCATGTGCTGGTGGGCCCCGT
>DASSQF010000057.1:0-5696 GCA_035702685.1 Propionibacteriaceae bacterium | reverse complement strand
CCGCCTGCTCGTGGGCGCGCAGGCTCGGCTCGAAGACCCGCCGCTGGGCCGCGCTGGCGTACGGCAGGAGCCTGCGCAGGCCGCGCACCCGGTACATGTTGAGGCCGTGGAGGTGAACGCCCTGGCCGTCGCGGGGGTCGGTGACGACGGCGGGGGTGAGGAAGGACTCGGGGAACTCGGTGGGGGAGAACCGAGCCCACCACGGCGCGAACTCGGCAGCGTCGAGGACCTCCGCCATGAGGATGGCCTCGGCGAAGAACGGCGACAGGAAGTCGGACCCCGACGGCTCGTACCGCACAGGGAAGTCCGTGTCGTCGCCGAAGTACTGGCGAGCGACCTTGTCGATGGCCTGGCGGGTCGCAATGTCCGGCCACGCCAGCGCTCGCCCGAGGCAGAACGCCGTGTTGCCGTGCGTGCCGGACCGGTCCGGGTAGCGCAGGCGCGGCAGCCATGCGAGGAGCGCGCTCGACAGGTGGCGCGCCAGGGGACGTACGGCCGCGGCCCACCGGAGGGCGTCCGGGTCTCCCGTCGCGGCCCAGTCCTCGAGCTCGCCGGCCAGCTGGAGGCCCCAGCCCCAGCCGTACGGGCGCTCCCAGTCCGGGTGCGCCTGGAGGTACTCCACCTCGGCGGCGATGGCCTCCGGCGTGAGATGGCTGTCGATGACCGCCCTGATCTCGTCGGCGGGGACGTCGTCGGGCTGGAACCGGAGCAGCACGACGAGGGCCCAGTGCATCTCGACGGCGGAGTGCCAGTCGTAGCAGCTGTAGAACGCCGGGTGGGCGCCGCGCGGCGTCACCTGGTCGGCGGCGTCGAGCATGACGTGGCGAGGCGCGTTGGGGTACTCCTGCTGGATGGCGGCGAGGAGACGGCCCGCGCCGTCGGCGACCGTACGGAGGCTCGTCACGACCGCCCCCAGATGCCGCCGATCCACGCCTCGACCTCGTCCGGATCCCGAGGCAGCGCGGCGGAGAGGATCTCGCAGCCGTCGGCTGTGATCGCGATGTCGTCCTCGATGCGGATCCCGATGCCGCGGAGCTCCTCGGGGACGAGCAGGTCGGTCGACTTGAAGTAGATGCCGGGCTCGACCGTGACGACCATGCCCTCGGCGAGGATCCCCTCGCGGTAGTTCTCCTGACGCGCCTGCGCGCAGTCGTGGACGTCGAGGCCGAGATGGTGTGAGGTGCCGTGGACCATCCAGCGCCGGTGCTGGCCGCCCTCGTCGGAGAGGGACTCCTCGGCGCTCACGGGCAGGATCCCCCACTCGGACAGCCTGCGGGCGATGACGGCGATGGCCGCGTCGTGGATGGACCTCATCTTCACGCCGGGCCTCGCGGCGTCGATGCCGGCCTGCTGCGCCTCGAGCACCGCCTCGTACACCATGCGCTGCGCAGGGGTGAACGTCCCGGAGACCGGGAGGGTACGGGTCACGTCCGCGGTGTAGAGCGAGTCCAGCTCGACGCCCGCGTCGATGAGCAGCAGGTCCCCGTCACGGAGGTCGCCGTCGTTGCGGATCCAGTGGAGCGTGGTGGCGTGGTCGCCGCAGGCGGCGATCGTGTCGTAGCCGACGGCGTTGCCGGCGTGCCGTGCGTGGAGCCCGAAGACGCCCTCGACCCACCGCTCGCCGCGCCCCGCGGCGACGGCGCGCGGCAGCTCCGCGACGACGGCCTCGAAGCCGGTGGCCGTGGCGCGACAGGCGGCGCGCAGCTGGTCGAGCTCGTACGGGTCCTTGACGAGGCGCAGCTCGCTCAGCGCGACCTGGAGCTCGGTGTCGCAGTCGACCTGGGCACCCCCGCGGGCAGTGTCGACCATGGCGGTGACATCGGGGTCGGCGTCACGAAGGACGCGCACTCGTACGGTCTCGGTGTCGCGGCCCACGGCGTCCTTGAGGTCGCGGATCGGTGCCGTCGGCAGCGCGGCCATCGCCGACATCTCCTCGAGCGACTCGCGCTGGCCCACCCACATCTCGCCGTACCGGCTGGAGGAGTAGAACTCCGGGTCGGTGCGCGGCGCACGGGGGCTGAAGTAGAGGCATGCCTCGTGGCCCCCGGCGAGGGGCTCCATGACGAGGACGGCGTCCGGCTCGCGGTCGGTGCCCAGGCCTGTGAGGTGCGCGAAGGCCGAGTGCGGCCGGTAGCGGAAGTCGGTGTCGTTCGACCTCACGCGCAGGCCGCCCGCGGGAATGACGATGCGCTCGCCCGGGAACATGGCGGAGACCTTCTCGCGCCGGGCCGCGGTGTGCGCGGTCGCCGGCAGCGGCGGGGGCAGCTGCTCGCCGTAGGGGGCCCAGTCCGTGCTGATGAACTCCGTGAACGCCTTGGAGAAGGGGATCTGACGGTTGGGCAGCACGGGCTGCTGGTCGCTGGACATGGCTCCAGATACTAGGCCGTCCCCGTACGCTGCGGTTCATGACCGACCTCTATCTCGTACGGCACGGGGAGACCGAGTGGTCGAAGGCCGGACGTCACACCTCGGTGACGGACGTGGACCTCACGGACGAGGGGGTGCGGCAGGCCGAGGCGCTGAGGGCGACTCTCGACCCGGACGACTTCGGGCTCGTCCTGTGCAGCCCAAGACTGCGGGCGCGCCGGACGGCCGCCCTCGCGGGGTTCACCGACCCGGAGATCGACGAGAACCTCGCTGAGTGGTTCTACGGCGAGTACGAGGGACTGACCTCCGACGAGATCCGCCGCGAGGTCCCGCACTGGCGGATCTGGAACAGTCCCATGCCGGGCGGCGAGACGAAGGTGGCCGTGATCGCACGGCTCACCGAGGTGGTGGACCGCGTCCGGCGGTCCGGTGTCGAGCGTGCGATCTGCTTCGCCCACGGCCACTCGCTCCGCGTGCTCGCCCTCTGCTGGCTCGACATCGACATCGCCCGCGGGCAGTCCTTCCCACTCCGTACAGCCTCGGTCTCGATCGTGGGCTACGAGAAGGAGTCACCGGCGATCGTGCGCTGGAACGCATGACCTGGTTGGACATCGGGGCACCGGGCGGCGACTGGGTAGAGTGCCGAGCGACACGATGAGGGAGTACGTATGAAGGCCGACCCCGGCGCGCAGCGGCGCCTGCTCGAGCTCCAAGCCGTCGACACCGCGATCGGCCAGCTGGACCACCGGGTGAAGATCCTCCCGGAGCACGCGCTGCTCGCGGAGCGGCAGACCCGTCGGCAGGCGCTCGGGCAGCGGCTCGTCGCCGCGGAGACCGCGCTGAGCGACGCCACGGCCGCCCAGACGAAGGCGGAGGCCGACCTCGTCCCCGTCCGGGAGCGCCTGCTGCGCGACGAGCGCGCCATCGAGGGCGGAACCATCACCGACCCCAAGACCTTGAAGAGCATGGTCGACGAGATCGCCCACCTCACGACGCGGATCTCCACCCTCGAGGACGAGGAGCTCGAGCTCATGGAGGCCGTCGAGTCGGCGCAGGCCGAGCTGACGCGGATCCAGGCGGAACGCACGTCGATCGAGGACGAGATGCGGGCCCTCATGGCGAAGCGCGACGCTGCCGTCGCCGACCTCAAGGCGGACCTCGCCGACCGGCGGTCGGTCCGCTCCTCCCTCCTCGCCGAGCTCCCGCCGGCCCTCGTCGACAGCTACGAGAAGGTACGGGCCCGCTCCGGCGGCGTCGGGGCCGCCGCGCTGCAGGGCAGGCGCTGTACGGGCTGTGGCATCGAGGCGAACCCGAGCGACTACGAGCGCTACCTCGCGACGCCGCCGGACGAGGTGCTCCGGTGCGAGGAGTGTGACCGGATCCTCGTGCGGACGGCCGACTGATGCCTCCCGCCAAGGTCGTCGTCCCCAGCGTCCCGCCGCTGCTCCAGCCCGCCCTGCAGCGGCTCCGCGACACCCTCGGCGTACCGGACCAGTTCCCGCCGGAGGTGGTCGCGGCCGCTGAGGAGGCCGCTCGCGCGCCGCAGCCCGCCGAGCGTGCCGACCGCACGGACATCGAGCTCGTGACGATCGACCCCGAGGGGTCCATGGACCTCGACCAGGCCGTCCATGTCGCCAAGAACGGTGACGGCTACACGGTGCACTACGCCATCGCCGACGTCGCCGCCTGGGTCGAGCCGGGCGGTCCCGTCGACCTCGAGGCGCACCGCCGCGGACAGACCCTGTACGCACCGGACCACCGGGCCCCGCTGCACCCTCCGGCCCTCAGCGAGGCGGCCGCCTCGCTCCTCGCGGACGGTCACGCCCGGCCCGCGCTGCTGTGGACGGTCGAGCTGGACGCGGAGGGGGAGAAGACCTCGGCGACCGTCGAGCGGTCCCTCGTCACGAGCCGGGCCCGCCTCTCCTACACCGAGGTCCAGAACCAGCTGGACGCCGGAGAGGCGACGGACTCGCTGCACCTGCTGGAGATCGTGGGGCGGCTGCGGCAGGACATCGAGGCGAAGCGCGGCGGCGTCAGCCTGCAGACGCCGGAGCAGGAGATCACGACTCAGGGCGACGACTGGCAGCTCGTGTACAGGGCGCCGCTGCCCGTCGAGGGCTGGAACGCACAGATCTCGCTGCTCGTGGGTGCGGCCGCGGCGGACATCATGATCGCCGGCAAGGTCGGCATCCTCCGCACGCTGCCGCCCGCCGAGCAGTGGGGGATCGACAAGCTGCGCCACACCGCCAAGGGCCTTCACATCGACTGGCCCGGCGATCTCTCGTACCCCGACTTCGTCCGCAGCCTCGACCCGCACAAGCCGACGCACCTGGCGATGCTCAACGCGTGCACGGTGCTGTTCCGGGGCGCCGGCTACACGGCGTTCGACGGCTCGCTGCCCGACGGGAACCTCGTCCACGGGGCGCTGGCGATGCACTACGCCCACGCGACGGCGCCGCTGCGACGGCTGGTGGACCGCTACGTCGGCGAGACGTGCGTGGCGCTGTGCGCCGGCATGCCGGTGCCTGACTGGGTACGGACGCAGCTGCCCCTGCTGCCTCCGCTCATGGCCCAGTCGGACGCCCGCGCGAAGAAGTACGAGCGCGGCATCATCGACCTGCTCGAGGCGCTCGTCCTGTCGAGCCGCGTGGGCACAGTGTTCACGGGCACTGTGGTCGAGATCGACAAAGACGGCGTCGACGGCCTCGTCGTTATCGAGGACCCAGCGGTCGAGGCTCGCGTCACGGGCGCCACCCGTCTCGGTGAGGAGACGCACGTACGGCTGGTGTCCGCGGACGTGACGACCGGGAAGGTCGCCTTCGAGCTGGCCTGAGCAGGGCGTGGGTCAGGTGCCGACGAGACACGTGGTCCTCGCGCGCGGTTGGTCCTCCTGCTGCACGTGCCGGCCTCTGGGCAGGCCGGCGTCACGGTGCCAGGCTGGTGGGTATGACCGAGCAGCAGCCGTATGTCGTACTCGTGCGGTTCCCCACCTTCGAGCTGCGCCGCTACCCGTCTCACCTCGTCGCGGAGGTGGAGGTCGAGAGCTCCTTCGCGAACGCGGGCAACGAAGCCTTCGGGATCCTGGCGGCCTTCATCTCGGGTCGGAACCGCTCGTGCGCGAAGGTCGCGATGACGGCTCCGGTCGTGCAGGAGTCGGCCTCGAGGATCGCGATGACGTCGCCCGTTGTTCAGGCGGTCAGCCAGTCGGGGCGGCACGTCGTGGGGTTCGTGATGCCTGCGTCGTTCACCCTGGAGACGCTGCCGGTGCCGACCGACCCCCGCATCTCCGTGCGGGAGGTGGCCCCCGAGTACGGGGCGGCAAGGACGTT
>DASSQF010000056.1:0-8160 GCA_035702685.1 Propionibacteriaceae bacterium | reverse complement strand
TGTCCCTGGTCCTCAGCGGCTTCCCCTTCGCGTTCCTGCTGATCCTCAGCTACACCTCGGGCATCGACCCGACACTCGAACGTGCGGCGTCGACGCTGGGTGCGTCGGGCTGGCAGCGCTTCGCCCGGATCACGCTGCCGCTCCTGGCGCCCGGACTGGCGACCACGTTCAGCCTCGCGTTCGTCATGGCGTTCAGCGTGTTCCCGTCCGCCCTCATGCTGGGCAACCCGCAGGGTGAGGAGCACGTCATCGCGATCGCGGCGTACGAACAGGCGTACACGTACTACAACTACGGCTACGCCTCGGCGATCGCCATGGTCATGGGTGCCGTGGAGCTGCTCGTCATCGCCGCGGTGCAGGCCCTGCGACGCACGTTCTACATCGGTACGACAGGGGGCAAGGGGGCATGAGTCTCACGACGCAGGGCGATCTGGCGGTCACGGAGGCCCGGCCTCGCAGGCGGATCGTCGCCACTCCCACCCAGTGGATCGTGTGGGGCGGCGTGGTGGCCTTCATGATCTTCCTCCTGGGCACCGTCGGCTCGGTGCTCGTGAACTCCTTCGGTCGCACGTGGTTCGACGCGTGGTGGCCACAGGGCTTCACCGCCCAGTGGTACAGCGAGGCGTGGACCCAGTTCGACCTCACCCAGGTGTTCCTCGTGACCCTCGAGGTGACGGGGGCCGTCCTCGTGATCTCGCTCCTCATCGGCGTTCCGGCGAGCTACGTGCTGGCGAGGAAGAACTTCCCGGGGAAGGGCCTGCTGAACCTGCTGTTCCTCATGCCCATCATGGTGCCGCCGATCACGTACGGCATCCCGCTCGCGACCGCCCTGTACCGCTTCGGGCTCGCGGGCAACCTCACCGGCGTCATCCTGGCGAACCTCGTGCCGTCCGTGCCGTTCGTCATCATGACCATGACGCCGTTCGTCGAGCAGCTGGACCCCTCGCTCGAGAACTCGGCGCGGATGTGCGGCGCCAGTACGGGCGTGATCTTCCGACGCATCCTCATGCCGCTCCTCGTGCCCGGCATGCTCGCGGCCGGCATCCTCGTGCTCGTCCGTACGGTCGGCATGTTCGAGCTGACGTTCCTCACGAGCGGCAACAGCTCTCAGACGATCGTCGTGGCGCTGTTCAACTCGATGAATGCGGCAGGCATCAGGGCGCAGCAGTCGGTCGACGCCATGGCTGTCATGTACATGGTGATGATGCTCGTCATCCTTCTCGTTGCCCTGCGGTTCGTGAACCCGACCCAGCTCGTGGCGCGCGTCAAGGAGGCGCCCCAGGACTGACGACGAGTCAGTGCCTGGAGCTCGCCGCCCGACGGATCCGGCCGTCGCCGTACGGGATCCCGCCTGTCGCCCTGCGCCCGATCGCCAGCCAGACGCACACGGCGCGCTCGAGGACCCACAACGGGGCCCAGAGCGCTGCGGTACGGGGGAAGACGCGACCACCGCCGGCCCGGCGCCGACCCGTCTCCGCCAGGGCGACGGCAGCCAGCACGAGCAGAGCGAGCACGGTCGGACGGCGCCGCAGGGCCACGACGGTGGGCAGGAGCGCCGCCTCGACGACCAGCCGTCCGGGCTGCGCGAAGTCGTCGTACGCCTGGCGCACCCTCTGGCTGAGGAAGTGGGCCGCGGTCGGCGTCCGCCGTGCCACGTACAGGTCGTCGGCCCGCTCGATGACACCGCCGCGGGACGCGACCGTCCGCATGAGCTCGAGGTTCTCGAACAGCACGTCCCCGTCGTACCCCTCGGGCAGGACGCTGCTCCTGCGGACGACGAGGGTGCCCGGGTAGTCGCTCCCGAAGGCGCGGTTGAGCAGCTGCCTGCCCGTGTCCCAGCGCGCGTGCCACGGCCAGTCCGTGAAGACGTTCTGGGGGGCGACCAGGTCGGCGTGCTCGAGGCGGCCGAGCCCCTCGATAAGCGCCTCCCTCGAGTACCGGACGTCGTCGTCGGCGATGACCACCATGTCGTGGCGGGCGAGCCTCAGCCCCGTCATCACCCCGCGCACCTTGCCGTTGCGTCCCGGCCAGGGCTGAGGCGGAAGGACCCGCGCGTACGGGGACCACGCGGCCGAGTGCCGGGCGAACAGCTCCGGCGACGAGCCGTCCACGACGGTCACGTCGACGAAGGCCGAGAGCTCCCGCAGGTACATGGTGAGGTCGTCGAGGTCGGCGTCGTCCTGCCAGCGGACAGGCAGGACGTACTCCGCCGCGCCCGTCATCCCGAGAGGCTCTCGCCCTGCCGGCGGATCTCGTAGTCGATGGGCTTGCAGAACCCGCCGTTCGACTTCTCGGCCGAGCACGCGGTCACCGCCACGTACAGGTCCATCTGCGCCTCGACGACGAAGCGGTCTCCGGGCCGCGACCGGGGTGGGTCGATGTGCATCGTGCCGTCGGGGTCGGTCCAGACGTTCATGAAGATGTTGAAGGAGGTGCCGATCTCGTCCTCGCTCACCCCGTACGGACCCAGTCCCATGGCGAGGTTGGCGAGGCAGCTCGGATGCTCACGCCCCTCGAACTCGGGGTAGAGAAGGTCGAACGTCTGCTGGCTGCACGGCGTCAGGGTGAAGTCGTGTCGTCCGCAGTCGTCCTCGACGATGCGGAACATCGGTCGTGACCGGTTGCTGTAGAGGACGTCACCCGTCGTCTGGTACACGCTGTTGGCGTAGTCGATCGTCCTGCCGCTCGAGAGCCGCTCGCGGGTGTCCGCGGCACTCACGGCGTACAGGTCGCTCACCTGGCCTCCGGTCGGATCCACCACGACGAGCCGGTCGCCTTCGCGCAGCTCGAACCCTGCGCCCGTCTGCGGATGCAGCCTCATCTGTCCTCGTTCTCTGTCAGTGGTGTCTGGTCCTCGGTGAGACCGACCGGGGGCTCCCAGCCGAGCCGCACGGCGCGACCGGAGTACTGCCGGGCCTCGGAGAGGGAGCCGTGGTCGGCGACCATGGGGTTGACCGACCCTTGCAGGCGGACGTCGCGCCTGCGGATGGTGTCGCGCATCCGCTCGTACCGGCCCGACGCGCGCAGCGCCTCGAACTGGCGGTGCAGGTTGAACACGAGGACCGGCCACGGGGTTCGCCGCGCGATCCGGGAGGCCCGAGGATGCATGCCCACGACGAAGAAGGCGACCCCGGCGATGCTGAAGGCGAAGTGGGGGTTGGACGGGTCGGCCGAGACGGCGGGATCCCACGCCTGCGCCTCGCCCGTGTCGAGCGCGTGGAGCTGGGCGAGCTGGCGCCACAGGAGCTGCTCGAACTCCGCCTCCGACGACACCACGGGGTGCCGGAAGGCCGCGACGAACGAGACGAACGCCGTGTCGTCGGCATCGCGCCCCGTCGTCGCCGCGTACGAGGCCAGCGCCTCGTACAGGGCGGTGCTGTCAGGGTCGGCGAGCTCGTCGACCAGCTCGACGTGTGCGGTCCTGCGGGTGAACACGGAGCGCGCGCCGAGGCACGGGTAGTCATCGCTGAGGACCATGGCGCGAAGAGAGTCCTCGACCTCCTCAGCGGTGAAGCCCGTGCCGCCGAGAAGGTCTTCGCGGCCCGACCTGGCGTGGCTCACGAGGCCCTCCCTCTCCCGTTCTGGTCCGGTCCCGATACCCGTGACGCCCCAGGGCAAACTGCGGGCGGTCCCGGTGAGCCGGCCTGCCGCGGGTATTGAAGGCCGTGCCCACCGCCACCGAGACCTTGACCGAGCCGCCTGACGAGGAAGCCCTGGACGCGCTGCGCCGCACGGCAGCCGACGTCCTCGGGATCACCGACCTCCACCAGGGCCAGATCGATGCGATGCTCGCCGCCTCGCAAGGGCACGACGTGCTGGCCGTCATGCCGACCGGCTACGGGAAGTCGGCGATCTACGAGGTGGTCGGGGCGCTCGATCGTGCCCTGACGGTCGTCGTGTCGCCGCTCATCGCCCTGCAGCGGGACCAGGTACGTGCCCTGGGGGAGGCGTCGGGAGGGCCACGCGCTGCCGCCCTGAACTCGTCCCTCAGCGCGAAGGCGACCGACGAGCTGTGGCGGAACACCAGGGCCCACAAGGTGGGCTACCTCTTCCTGTCCCCCGAGCAGCTCGCGAGCCCTGACGTCGTCGAGCGCCTCGCCGCACTGGAGATCGGCCGGATCGCGGTCGACGAGGCGCACTGCGTCTCCGCGTGGGGACACGACTTCCGACCGGACTACCTCGCGATCGGCGCGGTGGTCGAGCAGCTCGGGCATCCCGTGGTCATCGCGCTCACCGCGACCGCGGCGCCGCCCGTACGGGAGGAGGTCGTGGAGCGCCTCGGACTCCGTCAGCCCGTCGTCGTCGTGCGTGGCTTCGACCGGCCGAACCTGGAGCTGAACGTACGGCGCCACACGAGCGCTGCGGAGAAGGAGCGGGCGCTGACCGAGGAGGCCGTGGAGAGGGTCCGTGAAGGGGCCGGGTCAGGTGTGGGGCTCGTGTACGTCGCCAGCCGCCGTCAGACGGAGGAGTACGCGACGGTGCTGCGCGAGGAGGGGATCCGAGCGAGCCCGTACCACGCAGGAATGCCGTCCAAGGACCGCAACAGCGTGTAGCTGGCGTTCATGGAGGGTGCGGTGGACGTCGTCGTCGCCACGAGCGCCTTCGGAATGGGGATCGACCATCCCCGGGTCCGGTTCGTCCTCCATGACTCGCCCCCCGGTTCGGTGGACGACTACTACCAGGAGATCGGCCGCGCCGGCCGGGACGGGGATCGGGCCTCGGTGACGCTGCACTACCGTCCCGAGGACCTGTCGCTGCGCAGGTTCTTCTCGTCCAGGGCGCTGCCGGAGGACGACCTCGTCGCGTGCCTGGCCGCTCTCCGCGCGGGCGCGGACACCCTCGCGGCGACACGCAGTCGCACGGGTCTGACTCCCCGCCGGGCCACGGCCGCCGTCAACCTGCTGGTCCTCGCCGGCGTGGCGAGACGCGACGGCCGGAAGCTCCGCCCGGTCGGTACGCCGGAGGCCGCGGACGTGCTGGCCGGCGCCGGTCGTCTCGTCCGGTCCAGGGAGCGGGTCGAGCAGTCGCGGGTGGAGATGATGCGGGGCTACGCGGAGACGTCAGGCTGTCGGCGGGAGTTCCTGCTCACCTACTTCGGGGAGGAGTACGCCGGGCCGTGCGGGAACTGCGACAACTGCCTCTCGGGAGCCACGGAGGAGCATGCGGCCGCACGTCCGTCCAGTGCATCCGAGGATCGGGACGGCTTCTCGCCGGGCGCAGCGGTGGTTCACGAGGCATGGGGCGAGGGCACCGTGATGCGCGTCGAGGAGGACCGGATCACCGTCTTCTTCGAGGAGCAGGGCTACCGCACCCTCGCCCGCGACGTGGTCATGGAGAAGGGGATCGTCGAGGTCCAGGAGCCGGAGGGCCTGAGAGTGTCGGTAGGTCAGGCGGCGGGCGAACCCAGCCGCCGGACGGGCCGTCGCTAGCTCGCCTCCGCCGTGTCGTCCCCGACCCGGCCGACATGCTCGTACAGGCCGGGCAGGACGCCGCCCGGGTCGAGTGTCGCCTTCGCCCTCTCCCAGTTCGCGCGGTTGTAGATCGACCAGAACTGCTCCGGCGAGTAGCTGTTGCGGCCGATCAGGGTCTTGAGCCCGCCGACCTCGTACACCTCGCGTTCCAGGAGCTTCGCGTAGTCCTTGCCCGGCTCGTTGTTGCTCCGTCCGTACACGGCGCAGTCGATGTACAGGTCGTCGCGCGAGCGCTCCATGAACTCGTCGGCGATCCAGGGGTAGTCGCCCGGCGGCCGGTACGGCACCACCCACAGCGGGTAGTACTGGAACTCCTCGCTGTACCAGTCGAAGAAGTCCTCGAAGCGTCGTGACGGGACGAAGACGTCGCACACGACGTCGGGACGGAGGTCGCGCGACACGATGGAGTGCCATCGGCTCATGCGGATGAGGTTCGACGAGCCGAGGAGCCGCTTGCCGGCGACGAGACGCACGGGCGGCCACTGCAGCGGGGGCACCTTCCGGGTCATCCAGTGGCAGTCGGTGTCGTACCGGAAGAGGTAGTCCTCGCAGCGCAGGTAGTCCTCGTCACGGGTGGCGGTGCTCGTGTAGAAGACCTTCGTCCGGGAGTAGTCGCTGAGGTACGGCGCGTCCTCCACGAGCTCACCGAGGCACAGGACGAACCGGTCGGGGGCGTGGATGATCCCGTCGATGAAGTCCGCCCTCCCTGCAGCCACCTCCCGCCGCAGGCACTCGTGGAAGGAGACCGGCGTCGTGAACGTGTGGTAGGTGAGGTGGACGTACGGCCGAGCGGGGACCAGCTCGAACGTCAGTCGGGTGAGCAGCGCGAGGGTGCCGTACGAGCCGTGGATCATGTCGAAGATGTCGGCGTCCTGGTCACGGGAGCAGTGCAGGACCTCGCCGGTCCCGGTGACGAGCTCGTACTCCACGCACGTGTCGTGGAAGCCCCCGTACCGGAACGACATCGACTCCACCGAGCAGCCCACGACCGCGCCCCCGAGCGTGATGCCCTTCAGCTCGGGGACCACCTTGGGGAGAAGGCCGTGCTCCAGGGTCGCCTCGACGACCTGGGAGAACCGGACGGCCGACTCCGCCACGCACAGGCGATGCTCGAGGTCGATGTCGAGGACGCGGTCGAGCCCGCCGAGGTCCAGGGGAGCGCGCCGGGGTCGCGCGGAGCCGTGCAGCGGGACGACGTGTTTGACGTCGCCCTTCGCCATGTCGTCGACGACCTCGCCGCGGAGTGCGCGGTCGCGCATCGTCGCCGCGATGGCGGCGACCTTCCCGTCGTGAGATGCCTGCGTGGCCCATGCCGGCGTCATGAGGGAGCAGTACCCCGAGGGGCACGGGATCAACAGGTGACAGTGACGAAGGCGGTCCGCCTGTCAGAACGTGGCAGTCGCCGGGTCTGCGCCGATCCGATTGCCGGAGTCCAGCCCGTCGATGGCCGCCATCTGGTCGGCGCTGAGCTCGAACGAGAACACGTCGGCGTTCTCGGCGATGCGGCTCGGGGTCACCGACTTCGGGATGACGATGTTCCCCTTCTGGAGGTGCCAGCGGATGATCACCTGGGCGGGCGTGCGCCCGAGGTCGCGGGCGATCGAGCCGATCGACCGGTCCTCGAGGTCCTTCGACTGTCCCAATGGGCTCCACGCCTCGAGCGCGATGCCGCGGCGCGCGAGCTCGGGGGCGAGGTCGGTGCGGGAGAAGGTGGGGTGGCACTCGATCTGGTCCACTGAGGGCACGGTGTCGCTCACGGTGAGCAGCCGGTCGAGGTGGTCCGGGTTGAAGTTCGAGACCCCGATGGACCGTACGAGCCCCTCGGCCTTGACCTCGTTGAGCACCTCCCACGCCTCGAGGTACGCCTCGCCGTACTTGATCACCGCCGGCCAGTGGATGAGGTAGAGGTCGATGTAGTCGAGGCCGAGCTTCTCCAGGCTCTCCTCAGTGGCGCGCCGCGCGTCGTCGCGCCGGTGGAACTGGTTGGTGAGCTTCGTCGTGAGGAAGATCTCGTTGCGCGGCAGCCCGGACTGGGCGATGGCGCGGCCGACGCCGGCCTCGTTCGCGTACCCCTGTGCGGAGTCCACGTGACGGTAGCCGGCCTCGAACGCCGTGAGGACGACGCTGGTCGCCTCCTCGTCGCCGACCTGCCAGACGCCGAGTCCGAGCTGGGGGATCTCGACACCGTCGTTGAGCCTGATGGCTGCGGGCATGACTGCTCCTCTGGGAATCTGTGACGTTTCATTCGACTGTAGTCGGGACCACCAGCGTCCACGTAGTGTCTCGATCGACGCGAAGGAGCGACATGTCACTGCCACCCGTGGTGGACGCCCACCACCACCTCTGGAGCCTGCACGGCGCCATCCGCTACCCCTGGCTGCAGGACCCCGTCGATCCCCAGCGGTTCACCGGCGACGACAGCGCGATCCGCGTCGACTACGGGGTGCGGGAGTTCCGCGCCGACGTCGGCTCCGTGCCGCTGACTGGGAGCGTGCACGTGGACGCGGGTGCCGTCGACTCCCTCGCCGAGGTTCGCTGGCTCGAGCAGGTGCGGGCGGAGTCAGGACTGCCGACCGTCATCGTGGCGAGCTGCGACCTGGCACGCCCCGAGGCTGCGGGCCAGCTCGAGGAGCTCGCGTCGATGCCCCCGGTGCGGGGCGTCCGGCATATCCTCAACTGGCACGAGGAC
>DASSQF010000055.1:0-4024 GCA_035702685.1 Propionibacteriaceae bacterium | reverse complement strand
TGCTGGTCGTCATCGCCGTGCTGACCGGTGTCGGGTGGGGCGGGTGGCAGGTCTACCGCGGGACGGTGCGCACTCCCGCGACGCAGGCCACCCCGACACGTCCGACGAGGACGGTGAGCGCAGCACCCTCCGTCGTTCGGTCGACGCTGCCGCCCTCCGCCGCGACGCGGGGCTCCACCGACTGCGTGAGCGGCGACAGGATCACGACGGACGCCTTCGTCGCGACCGTACCGGCGAGCTGGTCGTGCGACGGGGACGACGGCGACGTCTCCATCACGTCGACGAGGTCCGACGCGATCTGGGTGCAGCACGACGCCGGGTCAGGGGACCCGGCCGGCGACTGCAAGGCTCAGCTGGAGGGTCTCGGCGACGTCACGCCGCTGCCGTCGGAGACGTGGGGCGGCAGGACGGCGCTCGCCTTCCAGGCCGTCGACAGTGGCGACGTCTTCGGGGTGCGCTGCGTGGTGGTGGGCTCGCAGAGCTGGTACCTCATGTACTTCCCTCTGGACGCCCGCGACGACGCCTCCGTCCGCGGTGACGTCACGACGCTGCTCAGGACGTGGGTCTGGCGCTGACGCCGCACCAGGGCAGCGTGAACCGCGCGGCGGAAGGTCCCCGCGGCGTCGCGACGCCCAGATCGCCTCAGAGGCGGCGGCGTGCAGCCCCGCGGTCGGCCGACTGAGCCAGCGACGCGTAGATCTTCAGCGACTGCGAGACCTGGCGGTCGCGGCACTCAGGCTGCCAGCCCAGCTCGTCGCGGCGAGCGCGGCGGGCCGCCAGCTCCTCCTCGGGCACGAGCAGCTCGATCGTCCGGTCCGGGATGGAGATGGCGATCTCGTCGCCCTCCTCGATGAGCCCGATCGCTCCGCCTGCCGCGGCCTCCGGTGACATGTGCCCGATGCACAGGCCGCTCGAGCCGCCCGAGAAGCGGCCGTCCGTGATGAGCGCGCACTTGGGCCCGAGGCCGACGGCCTTGAGGTACGAGGTGGGGTACAGCATCTCCTGCATGCCGGGCCCGCCCTTCGGACCCTCGTAGCGGACCACGACGACATCGCCCGGCTGGATCTTCCCGCCCAGGATCGCCTCGACGGCCGCCTCCTGCGACTCGCTGATCCTGGCCGGGCCGCGGAACGTCCACTGGTCCTCGGGCACGCCCGCGGTCTTGACGATGGCGCCGTCCGGCGCGAGGTTGCCGTGAAGGATGGCGAGGCCGCCGTCCGTGGTGTACGGGGTGGCGGTCGACCGGATGCAGCCCTTCTCCGAGTCGGTGTCGAGGCTCGTCCAGCGCTTCGTGGAGGAGAACGCCTCGGTCGTACGGACACCGCCGGGCGCCGCGTGGAACAGCTCGATCGCCGCCGGCGTGGCCGAGCCGCCGCGGATGTCCCAGTCGCGGAGCCAGGACTCGAGGGAGTCGGCGTGCACGGAGTGGACGTCGCGGCTCAGCAGCCCGCCGCGGTCCAGCTCGCCGAGGATCGCGGGGATGCCGCCGGCGCGGTGGACGTCCTCCATGTAGTACGAGTGGGAGTTCGGGGCCACCTTGCAGATGCACGGCGTCTCACGGGAGAGCCGGTCGATGTCGTGCTGGTCGAAGTCGACCTCGGCCTCGACGGCCGCGGCGAGCAGGTGGAGCACGGTGTTCGTCGACCCGCCCATGGCGATGTCGAGACGCATGGCGTTCGAGAACGCCTCCTTCGTGGCGATGGAGCGCGGCAGGACGGAGGCGTCGTCCTCGTCGTACCAGCGCTTCGCCAGCTCGACGGCGATCTTGCCGGCGCGCAGGAAGAGGTCCTTGCGCGCGGCCGCCGTGGCGAGCGTCGAGCCGTTGCCGGGCAGCCCGAGGCCGAGCGCCTCGACGAGGCAGTTCATCGAGTTCGCGGTGAACATGCCCGAGCACGAGCCGCACGTGGGGCAGGCGTTCGCCTCCACGATCTCGATCTGCTCGTCGGAGACGTTCGGGTCGGCTGCCTGGACCATCGCATCGACGAGGTCGAGGCCGACGTTCTCGACCGTGTCGATGGTGGCGCGGCCGGCCTCCATCGGACCGCCGGACACGAAGACGGTCGGGATGTTGAGGCGCATGGCCGCGATGAGCATGCCCGGCGTGATCTTGTCGCAGTTGGAGATGCAGACCAGCGCGTCGGCGCAGTGGGCGTTGACCATGTACTCGACGGCGTCGGCGATGACCTCGCGGCTGGGCAGCGAGTAGAGCATGCCGCCGTGGCCCATCGCGATGCCGTCGTCGACGGCGATCGTGTTGAACTCACGACCCACGCCGCCCGCCTCGGCGATCGCGCCGCAGACGAGCTGGCCCATGTCCTTGAGGTGCACGTGGCCCGGTACGAACTGGGTGAACGAGTTCGCGACGGCGACGATCGGCTTGTTGAAGTCGTCGTTGGTCATGCCGGTCGCACGCCACAGGGCGCGGGCACCGGCCATGTTCCGGCCGTGGGTCGTCGTACGTGAACGCAGAGCGGGCATGGATCCTCCTGAATGCTCGGCCACCAGGGTAATCGCCCTGGTCGCTGCGGCGAGTCGCGTCCACGACGGCGGCGTGCGCCAGGGGAAGACGGGTCAGACGTCCTCGCCCGCCACCAGGGCGGCCCGGCGCGTGTTGCGCAGGGACCCGGTGAGGTAGACGCCGAGCCCGACCCAGACCAGCGCGAGCCCCACGAAGTACAGGGGTGGCACCCGCTGGCCGAGCACGAAGAGTCCCGTCAGGAGCTGGAGCGTGGGGGACACGAACTGGAGCATGCCGAGCGTGCTGAGCGGGATCCGCGGCGCCACGATGGCGAAGATCCACAGCGGGACCATCGTCACGATCCCGGCGCCGACCAGCAGCAGGGTCGGGGCCACGCCGGTGCCGAGGTGGCCGGCCGGACCGAGGACGACGAGGTAGCCGAGCGCGAGGGGGAGGAGCACGCCCGACTCGACGGCGAGGCCCTCGAGGGCGCCCAGGACGGCGCGCTTCTTCACCACCCCGTACAGGCCGAAGGTCACGGCCAGCACCAGCGCCACCCACACGGTCTTCACCATGACGAACGCGATGACGGCGACCCCGATCGCGGCGAACGCGATGCCGAGCAGCGACTGGCGTGCCGGCCGCTCGTGGAAGATCGCCATGCCGAGCACGACGTTGACGAGCGGGTTGAGGAAGTAGCCGAGGCTGGCCTCGGCGACGTGGCCGGCGTTGACGGCCCAGATGTACGTGAGCCAGTTGAGCGCGATGAGCACCGCCGCCGCGAGCAGCCGGGGCCACGTGTAGCGCAGCGTCCTCACCCATCCCCACGGCTTGCGGAGGACGACCAGCAGCAGGGCGACGAGCACGAACGACCAGACGATGCGGTTGGCGAGCAGCTCGAGGGCACCGGCCTGCTTGATGAGCGGCCAGTACAGGGCGGTGAACCCCCACATGACGTACACGAGCAGGCCCTGGAGGGTCGCCCCGGCGTCGGTCCGTCGGTCGCCCTCGTCGCTCACCGCCAGAGCATGTCACAGGGGTACGACGGCCCTCGGCGCATTCTCATGCGTCGCCCGAGGGCGCCTTCTGCAGCCGGGAGGCGGGCAGTACGGTCACGACGAGGGCCCCGTCGTCGAGGTAGGCGACGCGGGCCGACCAGGTGTCGGCGACGCGCAGCCACTCCATGACCAGCCCCGGCGAGGATTCGTCGACCAGGCAGAACGCGGTGGTCGGGCGTCGTACGCGGTCACCCAGGGACCCGAGCCCTGACCGGGTGCGCGTCGACATGTACGGAAGGTACCGAGCGCCTCGGACATGGCGCCGGTCAGGCGCACGCCCGCATGCGTGGACGAAGCCGCGCGGTGCGTCGGTGCCGTGCCGTCAGTCGGCGGGGGTCGCGACCTCGCCCAGGAGCGCGGCCACCGCGGTCCGGAGGTTCTCCGGTCCATGACGCACGGCCTCCTCGAGAGGCTGGCCTTCGGGCGTGATGCACACGAGGCGTACCGACTCGGATCCGAGCGCCCGCGCGTCCTCGGTCACGCGGCCGCCGAGGACGACGACGGGGAC
>DASSQF010000054.1:0-8908 GCA_035702685.1 Propionibacteriaceae bacterium | reverse complement strand
ACCGGGTGTGCTTCACGAGGCTCGTCGGGCCTCGGCGGCTGAGGTCGCCCGACCGGCCGAGGACGAGGTAGTCCGCGTTCTCCGAGGCCGCCGTGACGACGCGCTCCACCGGACCGCTCCCCTGCTCGACGGTCACCGTCGCGCCGCCGGCCAGCTCGCGCAGCATCGTCTCCGCGTCGGCGAGCAGCTCGCGGCCGTCCTCGGTCGTCACCGCCGTCCGTACCCGGCGACCGCGACCGAACAGGCCCGCCTGCGCGTCACGGACGAGGTCCTCCGAATCGTCCGGCACGTACAGGAGGTGCACCTCGGCGCCACCCCCAGCCGGTACGAGGTCGGCGGCGGCCGTCACGCAGGCCTGCCACGTGCCCGGCTCGACCCAGACGAGGACCCGTCGTGCGCCCATCACACACCTCCCAGAACGGCCGTACCCACGGCCCATAGTGCCGTCACGGCGACCACGAGGGACGCCGGCGTGGTGAGAAGACCGAGCAGGGTGAACTCCCCGATCGCGACCTCGTGGTCGTTGTCCGAGGCGATCCGCCGCCAGAGCAGCGTCGCGAGCGAGCCCACATAGGTGAGGTTGGGGCCGACGTTCACGCCGATGAGGACCGCCAGCACGGCGAGCGGGCCCGTCACCGCGGCGAGGGGCAGGAGCAGCAGCACAGCGGGCAGGTTGTTCACGAGGTTCGCCACGACAGCGGCCAGCAGGGCCCAGAGCAGGAGAGCCCCGAGCCCGGAGCCCGAGGGGGCGAGGTGGCGGAGGAAGCCGCCGAGGCCGTCCTGGACGACCGCCATGACGACGACGCCCAGGCCGAGGACGAAGGCGATGAACGGCAGGTTGAGGCTGACTCCGAGGGCGGGGAGGCGTACCTCCCGCCTCACGAGCGCCCGTACCGCCAGGACGAGCGCCGCGGCGCCCGCGACCCATGCCGCCTCCACACCGAGGGACCCTGCCACGACGAATCCCACGAGCATGAGGGCGACGACGACGGCGGGAAACACGGGCAGCGGGGTCGTCGCGGACCGCACCGCACGACCACGGAGCGTGAGCTCGGAGCGGAACCGCCAGCGCATCACGCCGTACTCGATACCGATGACGAGCACCCACGGCACGACCATGAGCAGCGCGAACCGGACGAACGACAGACCGGACGCCCGCAGGGCGAGCAGGTTCGTGAGGTTCGACACCGGCAGGAGCAGTGACGCACTGTTGGCGAGGTGCGCGGACGCGTAGAGGTGGGGCTTCGCCGGGACTCGTACGGCACGTGCTGTCGCCAGGACCACCGGCGTCAGCAGCACGACCGTCGCGTCGAGGGACAGGACAGCCGTCACCACGGACGCCGCGAGGAACACGAGCAGGAGCAGGCGCTTCCCGCTGCCCGCGCTGCCCCGGCCCATCCTCTCCCCCGCCCAGCGGAACAGGCCCGCGGCCTCGCAGAGATCCCCGACGACGAGGACCGCCGCGAGGAACACCACGACGGGCAGCAGGTGGGTGATCTCGGTGAGCGCGTCCCGGGCGCTCAGGGCGCCGACGACGACCACGACGATGGCCGCCGGTACCGCCGCGACCGCCTCCGGGAGGCCGCGCGGCCTGACCACGGCGAAGGCCAGGACGACGACGAGCAGTGCTCCCGAGACGGCCAGCACGGCTCAGTCCAGCGTGACGCCCGCAGGCCGCGGACCCAGGTAGTCGGGCCCGTACGCGCCGGGCGCCGGCCGCCGCCTCTTCATGGGCGCCGTGACGCCGGGCGCCAGGCGTCGCGTGTGGATGAGGAAGCCCGTGTGGCCCGTACCGCCGTGGCCGGGACGGATGGCGAGCCCCTCGGCGTGCCACTCCCGCACGGACACCTCGACACCCCTCGGCTCGAGCCAGCCGCCGTGCGTCCGGAGCGTGTCCATCGTGCGGCCGAGCTGGGTCGTCGTCGCCACGTAGCAGCACAGCACGCCGCCCGGCTCCATGACCTCGCCCACCGCGTCGACGCACTCCCAGGGGGCCAGCATGTCGAGGACCGCGCGGTCGATGCGCTCGTCCCCGATCGACTCAACGAGGTCCCCGACCCGTACCTCCCACGCCGGGTGCGGCCGCCCGAAGAACGTCTCGACGTTCGTCACCGCGATCTTCGCGAAGTCGGCGCGCCGCTCGTACGAGTAGAGCCTCCCCGTCGGCCCGATCGCCCGCAGGATCGACAGGGACAGCGCCCCGGATCCGACGCCCGCCTCGAGCACGCGCGCACCGGGGAAGATGTCGGTGTACATGAGGATCTGAGCCGCGTCCTTGGGGTAGACCACCGCCGCGCCGCGCGGCATGGAGACGGTGAACTCCTCGAGCAGCGGGCGCAGCGCGAGGTACGAGACGCCCTTCGCCGAGGTGACCACGACGCCGTCCGGCCCGCCGATGAGGTCGTCGTGCGAGATCCCGCCGCGCGTCGTGTGGAACGTCGCCCCAGGGGTGAGCTTGATCGAGTGCCGCCTGCCCTTCTGGTCGAACAGCGAGACCCGCTCGCCGGCCGCCAGAGGTCCGCTCCTGATGCCGGACCAGTCCTCAGCCGCCTGCGTGGCCTCGGCGCTCGTGCGCTCCATGGCCTGCGCGGCCTCTCCCGTCAGCGCGGCCTCGCCCGCGTCCCTGGGCTCGCCCACGTCCGTAGCCTCGACCACGTCCGTACCCGCGTCCACGTCTTCGCCGCTCACGAGAGCCCCAGCGACCAGAGGCCGAGCTGGTAGCCCGGTGCGTACACGGGCTCGCGCGTCTTGACGGCCGAAGCCACGAACATGTCGTCGTCCTCCTGGGAGATGGGCAGCACGATGGCGTCGACCGCCGCCTGGGCCTGCAGCTCGGACAGCGCCGAGTCGCGGGTCGCCTGGTCCTGCGTGGTCCGGTACAGCTTCTCGAGCGACGCGATCTTGTCCGCGCTGCCGGGAAGAGCGGCCGTCCGGTACGGCTGGAGCCAGGCGATCGGCGTGACGTTCCACGCCTTGTAGTTCGTGAGGACGAGGTCGGCCGTCGGCGTGTCCGCGACGACCTGGACGCTCACGCCCACGGATGCCTCGATCCGGTCCCGGATCGAGCGGGCCATCTCGACCTCGCCCGTGACCTGCGCCGAGTACGAGAGGGTCAGGCGGGGCCTCTCGCCGGCGAGCGGCGGGATCGAGGCGACGCCGCCGAGCTTGAACGCCGAGATGTGGCCCTCCACGCCCCGCGGGATCACGGAGTCGAGCGTGCGGTCGTCCTGCAGCGCCGCGCTGATCGCGGTGCGGAGCGAGGCGTCGAGGCGGTACGCCGACGTCGACGACCACGTGACGAGATGGACGCGCTGCCCGGCGGCCGTGAGCCGTCGGAACCCGGAGTCGGTGAGCTTGTCCTTGGAGGCTGAGATCTGGCCGTCGAGACGCTTGAGGGCGGCCGCGCTCAGCCCCCGCCACACGACGTCGACCTGTCCGGACTTCATGGCGTCCTCGAGGGAGCCCGAGTCGGCGTAGAACTTGAGGACGATGAAGTCGGAGGCAGGGGGCGTGTAGCCGATGTAGCCCGTCTGCGCCCGCAGGTACAGCTTGTCCTGGAACGAGGCGCTGATCCAGAAGGGACCTGACCCAACGGGGAGGTCGGACGACGACCGGATCGCGTCCGGGTCGTAGATCTCCTCGTCGACGATGCTGGCGGCCGGCTCGGCCAGCGCGTACCCGAACTGGTTGTCGGGCCACGACAGGTTGAAGTCGATCGTCTTGGGGTCCGGGGTGTCCATGGTCGAGAGGGCGGCGAGCTGGCGGGCGGACGAGCCGGCCACCCCCAGCCGCAGGGCCCGCGCGATGCTGAACCGGACGTCGCTGCTCGTCAGCGGGTGCCCGTTGCTGAACTTGAGGTTCGGCTTGATGTTGCACCGGTACTGCAGGGGCGACACGAAGATGCAGTCCGTCGCCGCGTCCGGATGGAGCGCGGTCTTCCCCTCGTCCAGGGTCAGCAGGCGCTGGAACAGCGCGCTGACAAGGGTCGTCGACATCGAGTCCGTGACCGCGACCGGGTCGAGCGCCGTCGGCCGCTCGGTCGTGGCCACCGTGAAGTCGTGCGGGGACGGGGACGCCGAGGTGGGCGACGGGATGACGGCGGCGGTCGTGACGCAACCCGACGCGGTCGCCAGGACGGCGACGAGCGCCAGTGCGGCGCGTCGCCACCTTGGTGCGGGGTGCATGGTCACAGGCTATTGGGCCGGGCTGTGTACTGCCGCCCTAGCCGGCGTTGAAGTACTTCGCCTCCGGGTGGTGCACGACGAACGCGTCGGTCGACTGCTCGGGATGCAGCTGCAGCTCCTCGGACAGCTCGACCCCGATACGGGAGGGGTCCACGAGCTTCACCACCATGGCCCGGTCCTCGAGGTTCGGGCAGGCCGGGTAGCCGAACGAGTAGCGGGAGCCCCGGTACGCCTGGTCGCGGATCATCTCCTCCGGCGACTGGGAGACCGGCGCCAGCCCGAGCTCGTGGCGTACCCGCTCGTGCCACAGCTCAGCGAGGGCCTCGGTGAGCTGGACGGACAGGCCGTGCAGCTCAAGGTACTCGCGATAGGCGTTGGCGGCGAACAGGTGGGCCGTCGCCCGGGACACCGCCGCACCCATGGTGACGACCTGGAACTCGATGACGTCCGGCCCGTACAGCTCGGCCTCCTGCCGGTTCCGGAAGAAGTCCGCCACGCACAGTCTCCGGTCGCGGCGCTGGCGCGGGTACTCGACCCGGGCGATCTCGTCGTCGAGGGACTGCGTCACCGGGTCGAGCACGATGACCGTGTTGCCCTCCGAGTAGCAGGGCCAGTAGCCGTACGCGACGGCGAACTCGGCGATGTGCTCGGTCCGGATGCGCTCGAGCCACATCCGCAGGCGCGGCCGGCCCTCGGTCTCGACGAGCTGCTCGTACGTGGCGTTGTGCCCGGTCTTGAGACCCCACTGACCGAGGAAGGTCGCCCGCTCGTCGAGCCAGGCGGCGACGTCCGCGAGCGGGATCCCCTTGACGACGCGAGAGCCCCAGAACGGCGGGGTGGGTACGTCCACGCCGCCGGGTACGGGCCGGGCCACGTCGGACGGGTTCGTGTCGACCGGGCGCGGCTCATCGCCCTCGCCCTGGCCGGGAAGCTTCTTCACCCGGCGCTCGCGGATCGCCGGCAGCTCCGCGCCGGGGACGCCCCGCTTGACCGCCATGACGGCGTCCATGAGCCGGAGCCCCTCGAACGCGTCCCGTGCGTACCGCACCTCGCCCTCGAAGAGCTGGTTGAGGTCGTGCTCGACGTACGAACGGGTCAGGGCGGCCCCGCCCAGCAGCACGGGGTACTTGGCGGCGAGACCTCGCTGGTTGAGCTCGAGCAGGTTGTCCTTCATGACCACCGTCGACTTCACGAGCAGCCCGGACATGCCGATCGCGTCGGCCTTGTGCTCCTCCGCGGCCTCGATGATCGCCGCGACCGGCTGCTTGATGCCGATGTTGACGACCGTGTAGCCGTTGTTGCTCACGATGATGTCGACGAGGTTCTTGCCGATGTCGTGGACGTCGCCCTTCACCGTGGCGAGCACGAGCGTGCCCTTGCCCGCGGTGTCGGCCTTCTCCATGTGCGGCTCGAGGTACGCGACGGCCTGCTTCATGACCTCGGCCGACTGCAGGACGAACGGCAGCTGCATCTGGCCCGAGCCGAAGAGCTCGCCGACGGTCTTCATGCCGGCGAGGAGGTCCTCGTTGATGATCGCGAGCGCCGGCTTCTCCGCGAGGGCCTCGTCGAGGTCGGCGGCGAGGCCCTTGCCCTCGCCGTCGACGATGCGGCGCGCGAGCCGCTCCATGACGGGGAGTGCCGCGAGCTCGGCGGCACGGGTCGAGGCCGAGCTGCGCGTCGTGACGCCTTCGAAGAGCTCGAGGTACCGCTGCAGCGGGTCGTACGAGTCGGTGCGCCGGTCGTACACGAGATCGAGCGCGACCTGGAGCTGCTCCTCGGGGATCTTCGACAGCGGCAGGATCTTGCTCTGGTTGACGATGGCCGAGTCCAGACCGGCTTCGACGGCCTCGTGCAGGAAGACGGAGTTGAGCACCTGGCGGGCGGCCGGGTTGAGGCCGAAGGAGACGTTCGACACCCCGAGCGTCGTGTGCACGCCCGGGTAGCGCCTCGTCACCTCGCGGATCGCCTCGATCGTCTCGAGCGCGTCCCGGCGGGTCTCCTCCTGGCCAGTGGCGATGGGGAACGTGAGGCAGTCCACGACGATGTCGCCGACGCCGAGCCCCCAGCGCGTGGTGAGATCGTCGATGAGCCGTGACGCGACTCGTACCTTCCACTCGGCGCTACGGGCCTGGCCCTCCTCGTCGATGCACAGGGCGACCACCGCTGTGCCGTGCTCGACGACGAGCTCCATGACCTTCTGGTACCGCGAGTCGGGTCCGTCGCCGTCCTCGAAGTTGACCGAGTTGATCATCGCCCGGCCGGGGAGGTGCTCCAGCCCGGCCCGGAGCACCGCGGGCTCGGTCGAGTCCAGCACGACCGGCAGTGTCACGGCCGTCGCCAGGCGCGAGGACAGCTCGATCATGTCGGCGACGCCGTCGCGTCCCACGTAGTCGATGCAGAGGTCGAGCAGGTGCGCGCCCTCGCGCGCCTGAGCCTTGGCGATGTCGACGCACTCGTCCCAGTTCTCGGCCAGCATCGCGTCGCGGAAGGCCCTGGATCCGTTCGCGTTGGTCCGTTCGCCGATGGCGAGGTACGTGGTGTCCTGGTCGAGCTGGACCTCCTGGTACAGGCTGGCGACCGAGGGCTCGTACTGCACCTCTCGCGGGGCGACCGGACGATCGGCGACGGCGTCGGCGAGTCGGCGGATGTGCTCGGGGGTCGTGCCGCAGCAGCCGCCGACGAGCGCGAGGCCATAGTCCTGGGCGTAGCGGTCCAGGGCCTCGGCGAGGCCGTCAGGCGTCAGGGGGTAGTGGGCCCCGTCCGATGTGAGCTCGGGCAGCCCCGCGTTGGGCATGACCGACACGAGGCAGCGTGCGTGCTTCGAGAGGTAGCGCAGGTGCTCGCTCATCTCCGCCGGGCCGGTGGCGCAGTTGAGGCCCACGACGTCGATGCCGAGCGGCTCGAGCGAGGTGAGCGCCGCGCCGATCTCCGACCCGAGCAGCATGGTTCCGGTCGTCTCGACGGTGACGCTCGCGAAGACCGGCACGTCGGCGCCCGCCGTGGCGATCGCGCGCTTCGCGCCGAGGACGGCCGCCTTCGTCTGGAGGAGGTCCTGGCTGGTCTCGACCTGTACGGCGTCGATGCCACCCCGGATCATGGCCGCGACCTGCGTCTCGTACCCGTCCCGCACGGCCTCGTACGTGATGTGGCCGAGCGTGGGCAGCTTCGTGCCCGGGCCGACGGACCCCAGCACCCAGCGGGGTCGCTCGGGGGTGCTGTACGCGTCGGCGGCCTCACGGGCGATACGCGCCCCGGCCTCCGCGAGCTCGGCGATGCGGTCCGAGATGCCGTACTCCCCCAGCGCCGCGAGGTTCGCCCCGAACGTGTTGGTCTCGATGAGGTCCGACCCTGCCTCGAGGTACGCGCGGTGGACGGCGCCCACGATGTCGGGACGGCTCACGTTGAGGATCTCGTTGCACCCCTCGTGGCCCTGGAAGTCCTCCATCGTCGGGTCCTGGGCCTGCAGCATCGTGCCCATCGCCCCGTCGGCGACGAGCACACGGGTACCGAGGACAGAGCGGAGGGAGGTCACCGGGAGAGGATACGTCGTCGGGCCGCCGGGAACCGGACGGTTCCAGCAGCCGCGCCCTCCGCTGGGGGCTCGCTCAGCGGCGAGACCTCACCCCGCTCCCAGCCCCCGCTTCCGCCACCACAGCACGCCTCCTGCTCCCGCCGCGATCGCGCCGATCGCCCCGAGCCCGCCGAGAAGGCTGCTCGTCGCCCCGGAGCGGCCGCCGGAGGTCGGACCCGATGAGGGCTCCGGAGAGGCCGTCGCTGTGTCCGCCGGCGTGTCGGACGGCGTGGGGCTGTCCGAGGCGCTCGGCGTCGGCGAGTCCGTCGGGGACGCGCTCGTCGACGGTGCCGCGGCCGTGCCGGCGGTGGTGGCGGTCGTCGCGGCCTGTGCGGCCGTCGTGGTCTTCGGAGCAGCCGTCGTCCTGGCCGTCGTCGCCGGTGCTGGTGGCGGCGGAGCCTGCGTGGTGGCCACCTGCTTGGGAGGCAGCACGCTGGGGGCGACGTACCCACCGTTGGTCGGCTCGTACCGCCATCCCTCCGCGTCGTTCGGACCCGGCTGGAACGCGTTCGCGCCCAGGCTCGAGTACGACCAGCCGGAGTAGCTGCCGTCCGCCTGACGGGTGGCGTGCCAGTACGACCAGTAGTTCTGAGCCGTGTTCGGCGCGGTGGGGAGCCCGTTGATCTTGACGATCATCCCGGCGTCGAGCGTGACCGCGTACCCCGCGCTGCGGAGGGCGGTCGTGCCGTTCGTGTACGTCGTCGCGCACCCGATGGTCGACCCGCCACCGAGCGCGGCGTAGTCGACGACGACCCAGATCCCCGAGCAGGTCGCCTGCGGCGCCGGGAGGGCCTGCGCCGGGGTGTACCACCCGAGGGACCCGAGAAGCGCGGCCAGGCCGAGGAGGACCGCGGCGACCAGGCGCCGCGGGCTCCGACCGGCCCCTGGTCCTCGGGGAGATCTGTGGACCCGAGTCATGGCCATCACGCCTGGTGCTGCCGCCGGCGAACCAGGAGCAGGGCGGCGCCCGCCACGAGCGTGGCGATCGCAAGCAGCCCGACGATGCCTTCGACGTCGCTCCCGGTGTCGGCAAGGGTGACCGCCGTGCTCGTACCAGTGGTGACCCGGACCGTCGGGGTGGCGGTCGTCGCGGCCTGTGCGGCCGTCGTGGTCTTCGGAGCAGCCGTCGTCCTGGCCGTCGTCGCCGGTGCTG
>DASSQF010000053.1:0-12478 GCA_035702685.1 Propionibacteriaceae bacterium | reverse complement strand
ACACCCTTCGCGCGGACATCGACTACGGCTTCTACGAGGCGCGCACCACCTTCGGCCGCATCGGCGTGAAGGTCTGGATCTACAAGGGTGACGTCACCGGGACCCGCGCCGAGCGTGCGGCTCAGAAGGCGGCCCGTCAGGCTGCCACCGGCCGTACGCGTCCGACGCGTCGTCCGGGTCGCGAGGGCGGCAGCGGCCGTCCGGAGCGCGGTGGCCGTCGCCGGGCTGAGGATGCCGTCGCCGCCGAGGCGCCGGCCACGGAAACCGCAGGAGCCTGACATGTTGATTCCACGTCGCGTCAAGCACCGCAAGCAGCACCACCCCGACCGGGGCGGCGCCGCCAAGGGTGCGACCAAGCTCGCGTTCGGCGACTTCGGCATCCAGTCGCTCGAGTCCTCCTACCTGACGAACCGTCAGATCGAGGCCGCGCGTATCGCCATGACCCGTCACATCAAGCGTGGTGGCAAGGTCTGGATCAACGTCTACCCGGACCGCCCGATCACGAAGAAGCCCGCCGAGACCCGGATGGGTTCCGGCAAGGGCTCGCCCGAGTGGTGGGTCGCCAACATCAAGCCGGGCAGGGTGCTCTTCGAGCTCTCCGGCGTCGAGGAGGACGTGGCCCGCGAGGCCCTGCGCCTCGCCATCCACAAGCTGCCGTTCAAGGCGCGCTTCATCAAGAGGGAAGCAGGTGATCTGTGATGGCGAAGGCCACGACTGCCGACGATCTTCGCGGGTTGAGCCGCGCCGAGCTGGACGCCAAGGTCGTCGAGCTGAAGGAGGAGCTGTTCACGCTCCGCTTCCAGCACCAGACCGGGCAGCTCGAGTCGCACGGCCGGCTGCGTGAGGTCCGCAAGGACATCGCGCGGATCTACACGGTCATCCAGGAGCGGGTCCTCGGGATCGTTCCTGATCCTGACGAAGGGAAGAACTGACGATGAGCACTGAAGACACCGCTCGCGCGGGTCGCAAGGTCCGTGAGGGCCTTGTCGTCTCCGACAAGATGGACAAGACCGTCGTCGTGGCCGTCGAGGACCGTGTCAAGCACTCGCTGTACGGCAAGGTCATGCGACGCACCGAGCGTCTCAAGGTCCATGACGAGGCCAACGAGGCCGGTGTGGGCGACCGCGTACGCGTCATGGAGACCCGGCCGCTGTCCGCCACCAAGCGCTGGCGGCTCGTCGAGGTCATCGAGAAGGCCAAGTAACACCACCACTCGTTCCGTCAGGCCCTATGGGGAACCGACCGGACATCAGGAGAAGAAATGATCCAGCAGGAGACGCGACTCAAGGTCGCCGACAACACGGGTGCCAAGGAGCTGCTCTGCATCCGCGTTCTCGGTGGCTCGAAGCGTCGCTACGCCCACATCGGTGACACCATCGTCGCGACCGTCAAGGACGCGATCCCCGGTGGCAACGTGAAGAAGGGCGACGTCGTCAAGGCCGTGGTGGTGCGCACCGTCAAGGAGCACCGGCGCGGCGACGGCTCGTACATCAAGTTCGACGAGAACGCCGCCGTGATCCTCAAGAACGACGGGGAGCCCCGCGGCACCCGCATCTTCGGCCCGGTGGCCCGTGAGCTTCGCGAGCGGAAGTTCATGCGGATCGTCTCGCTCGCACCCGAGGTGATCTGACATGGCGAAGACCCTGCACGTGAAGAAGGGCGATCGCGTCCGCGTGATCTCCGGCAGCGACAAGGGCAAGATCGGCGAGGTCCTCAAGGTCGACGTCGAGCGCGAGCGCGTCCTCGTCTCCGGGGTGAACATCGTCAAGCGCCACAAGCGCGACTCGGCGCCCCAGCCCCAGTCGGGCCAGGTGACCAAGGGCGGGATCATCTCCTCCGAGGCTCCGATCCACGTCTCGAACGTGATGCTCGTGGTCAAGGAGGACGACAAGGACGTGACGACCCGCGTGGGCTACGTCCGCGAAGAGGTCACCCGGACCCGTCCCGACGGCACGACGTACACGAAGACCCGCGCCGTCCGCGTGGCCCGCAAGACCGGGGAGAGGATCTGATGAGCACGACCGTCGACGAGAAGACGACCCCGGCGGAGAAGCCCGCCAAGGTCGCGCCGCGGCTCAAGGAGCGCTACCGCGCCGAGATCGTGAAGGCGCTGCAGGAGGAGTTCTCCTACAGCAACCCGATGCAGGTCCCGGGTCTGGTGAAGATCGTCGTGAACATGGGCGTCGGCGAGGCGGCCCGCGACTCGAAGATCATCGACAGCGCGGTCCGGGACCTCACCGCGATCACCGGCCAGAAGCCGCAGGTCACGAAGGCCCGCAAGTCCATCGCCCAGTTCAAGCTGCGCGAGGGCATGCCGATCGGCTGCCACGTCACGCTGCGCGGCGACCGGATGTGGGAGTTCGCTGACCGTCTCATCACGCTTGCCCTTCCCCGTATCCGTGACTTCCGTGGCCTGTCGCCGCGTCAGTTCGACGGCAAGGGCAACTACACCTTCGGTCTCACGGAGCAGGTCATGTTCCACGAGATCGACCAGGACAGGATCGACCGGCTGCGCGGCATGGACATCACGTTCGTGACGACGGCCACGACCGACGACGAGAGCCGTGCGCTGCTGCGCCACCTCGGCTTCCCGTTCAAGGCTGACGCCGATGTCGTGGCGAAGGCGAAGAAGAAGGGCCGACCGGCCGTCGGCAAGAAGAAGAAGTGAGCTAGGGAGCACCCGTGGCGAAGACAGCCCTCAAGGTCAAGCAGTCCCGCAAGCCGAAGTTCGAGGTGCGGGCGTACACGCGCTGCACCCGGTGCGGCCGGCCCAAGTCGGTGTACCGCAAGTTCGGCCTGTGCCGTATCTGCATCCGGGTCCTTGCCCACCGCGGCGAGCTTCCCGGCGTCACCAAGTCCTCCTGGTGAGTGCGGGCCGGCCCATCGCCGGCCCGACCGAGCCAGACCCCCCGACCCGTGTGGTCGGACCCAACCCCTCCGGACACCGTCCGGGGAACCGCAACGCGGTAGGTCAGCGAGTCGCTGAAACCCCCGCGAGAAAGAGGCTAACCACGCCATGACGATGACTGACCCGATCGCAGACATGCTCACGCGTCTGCGGAACGCCAACCAGGCGTATCACGACCAGGCGACCATGCCGTCCTCGAAGATCAAGGTGCGTATCGCCGAGATCCTCAAGCAGGAGGGCTACATCACCGACTACGCCGTCCATGAGCCCACGGGCGACGAGGTCGGCAAGACGCTGACCGTGACGCTGAAGTACGGCCGCAACCGCGAGCGTTCCATCGCCGGTGTCCGCCGGATCTCGAAGCCGGGCCTTCGCGTGTACGCGAAGTCGAACCAGCTCCCGAAGGTTCTCGGTGGCCTCGGTGTCGCGATCATCTCGACGAGCCAGGGGCTGTTGACGGACAAGGAAGCCAACCACAAGAGCGTCGGCGGCGAAGTCATCGCCTTCGTGTGGTGACGGGAGGAAAGCAGAATGTCTCGCATCGGTAGGCTCCCCGTCCCCGTGCCCGAGGGCGTCGAGGTCACACTCGACGGCCAGGACGTGGCGGTCAAGGGCCCCAAGGGCACGTTGACCCACAAGGTCCCGTCGCCCATCACAGTCGCGCGCGGCGAGGATGGCTCGATCGAGGTCAGCCGTCCGGACGACGAGCGCGAGTCGCGGTCGCTCCACGGCCTGACCCGCACGCTCATCAGCAACATGGTGACGGGCGTGACGGCGGGCTTCGAGAAGAAGCTCGAGATCGTCGGCGTCGGCTACCGCGTGGTGCCCAAGGGCCCCACGCAGCTCGAGTTCGCGCTCGGCTTCAGCCACCCGGTCGTCGTCAACGCGCCCGAGGGCATCACGTTCGTCGTCGAGACGAACACGCGGTTCCTCGTGCAGGGGATCGACAAGCAGCAGGTCGGCGAGGTCGCCGCGAACATCCGCAAGATCCGCAAGCCCGAGCCGTACAAGGGCAAGGGTGTGCGGTACAGCGGCGAGCGTGTGCGCAGCAAGGCCGGAAAGGCAGGTAAGTGATGGCTATCTCTCTGGGAGTGCGCAAGCACCTCACGGACAAGACGGCATCGAAGATCCGGCGCCAGGTGCGCGGCCGCAAGGGAATCGTCGGCACGGCCGACCGCCCGCGTCTGGTCGTCACCCGCAGCTCGCGGCACATGGTGGCGCAGGTCATCGACGACGCCGTGGGTCACACGCTGGCGTCGGCCTCCACGCTGGAGGTCTCGCTGCGGTCCGGCACCGGCGACAAGTCCGCGAAGGCACGCGAGGTCGGCAAGCTGGTCGCGGAGCGTGCGAAGAAGGCTGGCGTCGACAAGGTCGTGTTCGACCGGGCCGGCAACAAGTACCAGGGCCGCGTGGCCGCTCTCGCTGAGGGCGCTCGTGAGGCCGGACTCGGGTTCTGACGGGAAGGTTTGCTTTATGACTGAGCAGCAGCAGCGTCGCGGCGGTGAGCGTCGCGGTCGCGACGACCGTCGGGGCAACCAGCAGCAGGCTGAGCGCGAGAAGAGCCAGTACCTGGAGCGCGTCGTGGCGATCAACCGCGTGGCGAAGGTCGTCCAGGGCGGCCGTCGCTTCAGCTTCACGGCGCTCGTCGTGGTCGGCGACGGCGAGGGCACCGTGGGTGTCGGGTACGGCAAGGCCAAGGAGGTGCCCGCGGCGATCGCCAAGGGCGTCGAGGAGGCGAAGAAGCACTTCTTCCGCGTCCCTCGCATCCAGGGCACGATCCCGCACCCCGTGCAGGGCGAGAAGGCGGCCGGTGTCGTCATGCTCCGTCCGGCATCCCCGGGTACCGGTGTCATCGCCGGCGGGTCGGCGCGTGCGGTGCTCGAGTGCGCCGGCGTCCATGACGTACTCGCGAAGTCACTGGGCTCGTCCAACGCGATCAACGTGGTCCACGCCACGGTGGCCGCGCTGCAGAGCCTCGAGGAGCCCGAGCAGGTCGCGCGTCGTCGCGGCAAGTCGGTGGAGGACGTCACCCCCGCCGCCCTGCTCAAGGCACGTGCGGAAGGGGCCCACTGACATGGCCAACCTGAAGGTGACACAGACCAAGTCCGGCGTCGGTGGCAAGCCTGGCCACAAGGACACGCTCCGGACTCTCGGTCTGAAGAAGATCGGGCAGAGCAAGGTCCACGAGGACCGTCCCGAGGTCCGCGGCATGATCAGGGCCGTGGCGCACCTCGTGACCGTCGAGGAGGTCGACTGACATGGCGCTCAAGGTTCACCACCTGAGGCCCGCCCCCGGCGCGCACACGGCGAAGACCCGTGTCGGACGCGGTGAGGGCTCCAAGGGCAAGACCGCTGGTCGCGGTACGAAGGGTTCGGGAGCGCGTCAGACCGTTCCGCAGAACTTCGAGGGCGGCCAGATGCCGATCCACATGCGGCTTCCGAAGCTCAAGGGCTTCAAGAACCCGTTCAAGGTGAGCTACCAGGTCGTCAACATCGCTCGTCTCGCGGAGCTGTTCCCCGAGGGCGGCGACGTCCGTGTCGAGGACCTCGTCGAGAAGGGCGCCGTACGCGACGGCCAGCTCGTCAAGGTGCTCGGCAACGGCGAGCTCTCCGTGGCTCTCCAGGTCAGCGCCCACGCGTTCTCCGCGTCGGCCAAGGACAAGATCGAGAAGGCGGGCGGCTCGGCCAACGAGCTCTGAGCCTGCACGACTCACAGGACCTCGGCAGGTCGGTGTCACTCACCGGTCTGCCGTCGTCGTCTCCGGGTTGCGGAGGACCGGTCAGCACTGAGGGTGTGAGCCGGTCCGCAGGTGCCATGTGTGCTTGGTACGCTGTCCCGGTTGCCCGCGGCGCACGGCCGTGGGGCAGGTCAGCGGCGCACGCGCCGCGACCGACTCGTACGTGATGAAAGGGCCCGAATGCTCTCGGCCTTCGCCACCGCGTTCCGGACACCGGATCTGCGCAAGAAGCTGTTGTTCACCCTGCTCATCATCGTGCTGTTCCGGCTGGGGTCGACCGTCCCCGTGCCGAACGTCAACATCCAGCAGCTCAACGTCTGCCGCACGCAGGCCGCGACGGGCGACAACGCGGGCCTCTACTCGATGGTCAACCTCTTCAGCGGCGGCGCGCTGCTGCAGCTGGCCATCTTCGCGCTCGGCATCATGCCGTACATCACGGCGAGCATCATCCTGCAGCTCCTCACGGTCGTCATCCCCCGGCTGGAGGCCCTCAAGCAGGAGGGCGCCGCGGGCACGGCGAAGATCACGCAGTACACGCGGTACCTCACGCTCGTCCTCGCGATCATCCAGGCGACGGCCTTCACGACGCTCGCGGTGAACAACCAGCTGTTCCAGGGCTGCACGGGCATCGTCTACAGCACCGACATCTTCCCCGTCGTCGTCATGATCCTCACGATGACCGCGGGCACCAGCATCATCATGTGGATGGGCGAGCTCATCACCGACCGCGGTGTGGGCAACGGCATGTCCGTCATGATCTTCACCCAGATCGTGGCGCAGTTCCCCTCCTCGCTGTGGTCCATCAAGGTCGCGCACGAGTCGGACGCCACCAAGGGCTGGTTCGTGTTCCTCCTCGTCGTCGCGGTGGGCCTGCTCGTCATGCTCGGCGTCATCTTCATGGAGCAGGCACAGCGCCGCATCCCTGTGCAGTACGCGAAGCGGATGGTCGGGACGCGGATGTTCGGCGGATCGACCACGTACATCCCGCTCAAGGTCAACCAGGCCGGCGTCATCCCGGTCATCTTCGCGTCGTCGATGCTGTACCTGCCGGTCCTGTACGCCCAGTTCCAGCCGACCTCGGCAGCCGGGCAGTGGATCGCGCAGAACTTCACGAGGGGCGACCACTGGCTCTACAACCTGGCGTTCTTCATCATGATCATCGCCTTCGCGTACTTCTACGTGGCCATCACGTTCAACCCGGAGGAGGTGGCCGACAACATGAAGAAGTACGGCGGCTTCATCCCGAGCTACCGTGCCGGCAAGCCCACCGAGCGCTACCTGGGGTACGTGCTCAGCCGCCTCACGCTGCCCGGCTCCCTGTACCTGGCCATCATCGCGATGATCCCGACGCTGGCCATCGTCCTGCTCAACTCGAACCAGAAGTTCGTGTTCGGAGGCACGTCGATCCTCATCATCGTCGGCGTCGGTCTCGACACCGTGAAGCAGGTCGAGAGCCAGCTCCAGCAGCGCAACTACGAGGGGTTCCTGCACTAGAGGTCTGGACGACCCCGCCGGTCTGGCGGAAAGTGGTGTTCGTTAGTCTGAGGCGTACCGCCAACGAAAACACAAGGAAACCACTGTGCGTCTTCTGATCATGGGTCCTCCGGGGGCCGGCAAGGGCACCCAGGCCGCTCGCATCGCGGCTCACCTGAGCATCCCCACGATCTCCACCGGGGAGATCTTCCGCTCGCACATCACGCGGGGGACCGCGCTCGGGCTGGAGGTCAAGCGCATCATCGACGCGGGCGACTACGTGCCTGACGACATCACCGAGGCGATCGTCGCCGAGCGTCTCTCGCAGCCGGACTGCGCGGGCGGCTTCCTTCTCGACGGCTTCCCCCGGACGATCCACCAGGCCGACTCGCTCGACGCGATGCTCGGCGTCGACGGCCTCGACGCGGTCCTGTCCCTGGTCATCGATCTCGAGCCCCTCGTCGCGCGCATGCTGCGCCGCGCGGAGATCGAGAACCGGCCCGACGACAACGAGACCACGATCCGTCACCGCATGGAGGTCTACACCGAGGCGACCGAGCCGCTGCTCGCGCACTACCGCAACGCCGGCGTCCTCGTCGAGGTCGACGGCAACGGCACGATCGACGAGGTCACGGAGAGGCTCCTCGCGGCACTGGCGCCCGCGAAGGTCTGATGCCCCGTACGGTCTCCGGTCTCGAGATCAAGACCCTGGACGAGCTCCGCGTGATGCGTCGCGCGGGGCTCGTCGTGGCTCACGCCCTCGCCGAGATGTCGGCCGCCGCTGTGCCGGGTACGACCACCGCTGAGCTCGACGCGATCGCGCGCGAGGTGCTCGCTCGGGAAGGGGCGACCTCGTCCTTCCTCCACTACGACGTGGGGTTCGGGGTCCCGCCGTACCCCGCCACCGTGTGCATCTCGGTGAACGACGAGATCGTGCACGGCATCCCCGGCCCCAGGGTGCTCGCCGACGGCGACCTGGTCTCCATCGACTTCGGGGCCATCGTGGACGGCTTCCACGGCGACGCGGCCGTGACGGTGGCTGTCGGGACGGCGACCGCGGAGACGCTGAGGCTCAGCGAGGTCACGAGGTCGGCCCTGGCGGCCGGCCTGGCGAGGGTGCGACCTGAGGTGAGCGTCGGGGACATCTCCGCCGCGGTCCAGTCGTACGTACGGTCGGTGCCGGAGCGCTACGGGATCGTCGCCGACTACACCGGCCACGGCATCGGGACTCAGATGCACATGGTGCCGGACGTCCCGAACCTCGGCAGGCCCGGGCGCGGGCCCAGGCTTCCCGTCGGGGCCGCCGTCGCCGTCGAGCCGATGGTGACGCTGGGCAGTCCCGGTACGGACGTGCTGGACGACGACTGGACGGTCGTGACGCGCGACGGGAAGCCCGCCTGTCACTGGGAGCACACCGTGGCCGTCACCCCCGGCGGGTGCTGGGTGCTGACGGCCGAGGACGGCGGCGAGTCGATCCTCGCCGCCGCCGGGGGACGGTTCGCGCCCCTCGCCGACTGACGCCGCCTGTACCGTCAGGCGGCCACCTTCTGCCAGGCTGCGGCGATGTTGGCCCGCCTGTAGCCCAACCGGGCGTTGATGGTGAGCATGTGGTCGTTCTCGTCCGCATTCCACGTGTGGACGCGACGCGAGGTGGGCCGCTCCCGCTGGATCAGGAAGCAGTTCGCCGCCTTGGCCCACAGACCGAGGGCGTGGCCCCGATGGCCCCGGAGCACGAGCGTGTTCTCCTGGAAGACCACGGCCGGCTTGTCGTACGGGCCCTTCAGCTGGGTGAACGCCACGACCTCGCCGGTGGCGAGGTGGCGGGCCACCGTCGTGTAGAGCGCCGTGCCACGGGCCATCTGCTCGTACGCCCGTACGACACGGTCGGCGTCCCACACCTCGGGCCGCCAGTCCACAGCCCCCAGTGGAGGGTCCGTCGACATGCCGGCGAACAGTGGGGCCAGCCCGACGGCGAGCTCCTCCGGTGGCTGCCCGATGAACGACACGAGCTCGTACCCGGCTGCCTTCGCACCGGCCTCGGCCATCGCCGAGTCGAGGACGTCGGGGGGTACGGGCAGGGGCTGGACGCTGTGCCGCTCGGCCTGGCTGAACGCGTAGCCGCGAGCCAGGGCGAACCGTACCTTCGGCTCGTCCGTGCGGAGCCGGATCGTGCCCGAAGGGTCGAGGATCGTCCCGCTCGTCTCGTCCGACACGGCCGGGGTCACGACCGCCCAGACGAGCGTCGTCGTACGGCCCCAGGCCGTCAGGATCCTCTCACCGGCGTCGAGCAGGGCCGTCCCGATGCCGTGCCGCCGACTCTCCGGGTGGACGAACGGGTCGAGGTAGCCGAGGTGCTCGTTGTCGAGCGTGGGTGCCTCGACGACGACGGCTCCGAGGACGTCCTCCGGCGCCAGGTACGCGTCACCGGTCGCCGGTACGAACGGGCGCGGTGACGGGTCGGACTGCCGCTCCGGGGCCGGACCCGCGACGGCGAGCACCACCGCGTGCCGCGTCTCCCGGTCGTCCTGGAGCGCCGCCACACGGGAGAGGTTGTCCGTCGTCGCGAAGTCGTCGTAGCCGAACGTGTCGATGGTCACGGCGCGCTCCACCGCGGTCACGCCGTCCCAGAGCCGCGACAGCGGCGCCCCAGGGTCGCTCGTGAGGTCGATCTCGGCCAGATGGAAGTCCATGGTCGGCACCCTATGGTCGCCGTCGGACCCGTTCCCAGTGGTTTTCCATCCGCGCCGGAGCGGAGCTACATCCTCGCGATGACGGCGTTGGCGGTCTGGTCGTCGATGACGAGGTCGGTGACGACGCCGAGCCGCAGGGCTCCCAGCACGGCGGCCGCGCGCAGGGGGTCCGACGCGACGCAGATCCGCTTGGGGATCCGGCGCAGGTCGCGGGGTGCCAGTCCCGTGGCCCGGCGGTTCAGCTCGATGTCCTCCCACGTCCCGTCCTCGCGGAGCATGACCGTGCAGACGTCGCCCACGGCGCCGTCCTCCGTGAGCTGGTTCATGTCGTCCTCGTCGAGGTAGCCCGCCGAGTACACGTGCGAAGGGATGGAGCTCGTGAAGGAGCCGACGCCGAAGATGGCGAGGTCGAGGCGGTGCTGCATCTCGAGCACGTGCTGGACCGAGCGCTCGCGCCACATCGCCTCCTTCGTCTCGACGAAGTCGAAGAACGCCGGGACGGGGAAGTGGACGAGGGACGCGTCGAACGCCTGGCTCAGACCCTCGAGAATGCCGCCGACGTGCACGGTGCCGGGGTCGAGCGCGTTCGCGCCGCCGTTGAGCTGCACGATCGTCGTGCCCTTCACCGGCCGCCGGTCGATGTTCTTCACCACGTTGGCCAGCGTCGTTCCCCACGCGACGCCGATCATCTGGTTGTCGGTCACGGAGTCGGCGAAGATGGCGGCGGCCATACGGGCGACCCTGTCGAGGCGGGCCGCTGGACTGGCGTCGCCGACGGGCACGATGTGCACGCGGACGTTGAACTGCTCCCCGAGGCGCCGTGCCGGAGCGCTCGCCGAGCCCGGGTGCTCGGGCAGCGTGATCCGGACCAGGCCGGTGTCACGGGCCTGCGCGAGAAGGCGCGATACGGACGACCGGCTCCGCCCGAGCTGACGCGCGATCGCCTCCATCGTCTCGTTCTGGATGTAGTAGCGAACGGCGATGTCGTACATCTCGCTGTGTCGGTCGTGCACTCGATCCCCTCTCAACTGCACGTATGCCCAAGTCCTAGCGCAACTGTGCACTACACGGAATGATCATTTCAACCGCACAAGTGTGTGGGCCTTAGCGGGCACGAACGACTCCAGGTCAGGCGCACCGTCAACGACGCGGTGCGCCCGAGCAACGGGGCAACGCCAGGTCATCTGGCGTGGGCTTGGAGGCGTCCCACGGGCGACGAGTGACATCCGCAACGGATGTCGGAAAGAGGTGACTGTGTCTCTCGGAACGATCTTCCTCTCTGAGGTATGCGGTACGGCGATCCTGCTGCTGTTGGGTGGCGGCGTCGTAGCGAACAACATCCTCCCCAAGAACAAGGGCGCCGGTACGGGCTTCCTGCACGTGAACTGGGGATGGGGTATCGCCGTCTTCGCCGGCGTCCTCGTCGCCTACAAGTCCGGCGGCCACCTGAACCCTGCAGTGACCCTCGGCATCGTGGCCACGGGCGCCAAGGAGTTCGTCCCTGGCATCCCCGTTGACGCGGCTTCGATCTTCACGTACTTCGGCGGCGAGTTCCTCGGCGCCTTCATCGGTGCAGTGCTCTGCTGGCTGGCGTACAAGAAGCAGTTCGACGAGGTCGCCGACCCCGCCGTCAAGCTCGGCGTGTTCTCCACCGGTCCTGAGGTCCGCAGCTACGTGTGGAACCTCGTGACTGAGATCCTCGGCACCTTCGTGCTCGTCTTCGTCGTGCTCGCCGCCGGTCACTGGGGCGACTCGGCCACGAAGACCCCGGCAGGCCTCGGCTGGCTCGGCGCTCTCGGCGTCGCCCTGCTGATCGTCGGCATCGGCGCCTCGCTCGGTGGACCTACCGGCTACGCCATCAACCCGGCTCGTGACCTCGCTCCGCGTATCGCGCACGCGATCCTCCCGATCCCGGGCAAGGGCAGCTCCGACTGGGGTTACTCCTGGGTTCCGGTCGTCGGCCCGATCATCGGCGGCGTCCTGGCGGGCCTCCTCTCCGGCGTCCTGCTCCCGAAGTAACACCCAACCTGGCACCACACCAAGGCCCGCCGTCTGAGATGGCGGCGGGTCTTGGCGTCATGAACCACCTTCTTCGAACAACACACAACGAAGTGGAGAACCATGTCTGACAAGTTCGTACTGGCCATCGACCAGGGCACGACCAGCTCCCGCGCAATCGTCTTCAACCACGAGGGCAAGATCGTCGGCTCCGGCCAGGAAGAGCACGAGCAGATCTTCCCGCGGGCCGGCTGGGTGGAGCACGACCCCATGGAGATCTGGGCGAAGGTCCAGCGGGTCGTGGGCCTGGCACTGGCCGACGCCGGCAAGACGAAGGACGACATCGTCGCAGTCGGCATCACCAACCAGCGTGAGACCACGGTCGTCTGGGACAAGACGACCGGCAAGCCCGTCTACAACGCGATCGTCTGGCAGGACACCCGTACGGGCAAGATCGTCGAGGAGCTCGGCGGCGGCGACCAGGACAAGTACAAGGCTCGGGTCGGTCTCCCGCTCGCGACGTACTTCTGTGGCCCCAAGGTCAAGTGGATCCTGGACAACGTCCCGGGGGCGCGCGGCCAGGCTGAGGGCGGCAACATCGTCATGGGCACCATCGACACGAGGGTCATCTGGAACCTGACCGGCGGCGTCAACGGTGGCGCTCACGACAC
>DASSQF010000052.1:0-5510 GCA_035702685.1 Propionibacteriaceae bacterium | reverse complement strand
CGGACAGGCGGGCTGGCCCCCGACACGTGCGCCGCGGTCGTCTGCGATGCGGGCTCCCCGGACATGCGCGTCGTCCGGGGTCATGTCGCCGACATCGCTGCAGCGGCTGCTGAATCCGGTGTCGAGCCGCCGGCCGTGACGGTCATCGGCGACGTCGCCGCGCTGGACCTCCTGCACCGCTGAGGCGACGCTGACACGCCTCCCCGGGCCCTGATAAGGGGTTTCGGAGGACCCGCAGCGTGTCCGAGGGCTGGACCGGCATTTGGAGAACCCGGCACCCGTCATGCAAGGTATGCCCCATGCAGCAGCGGATGACCACGATCGCGGACACGGTCCGTACGGTCGTCCGCGTGCTCGATGTCACCTGTTGCGCCCTCTGACGCGCGCCCGCATCCTGTCCGCCGGGCTCGTTCGACCGGGCCCTCTCTGATGCTCGGTGGCGAGCCTCGACACACACCGAGGACCCATGAGCACAACAGACCCAGGCACGAAGCGCGGCCCGGCCGCCAAGTCCGACAAGAGCAACGGCCAGTGGGCCGTCGACGGCCGTGAGCCGCTCAACGCGAACGAGGAGTTCAAGGCCGCCGACGACGGCCTGAACGTCCGCCAGCGCATCATCGACACGTACTCCAAGAAGGGCTTCGCGTCGATCCCGGCCGACGACCTCAACGGACGTATGCGCTGGTGGGGCCTGTACACGCAGCGCAAGCAGGGCATCGACGGCGGCCGTACCGGTCAGGTGAGCCCCGAGGAGCTGTCCGACGAGTTCTTCATGATGCGCGTACGGCTCGACGGAGGCGCCCTGACGACGCACCAGGTCCGCGTCCTCGGCGACATCAGCGTCGACTTCGCCCGCAGCACGGCGGACATCTCCGACCGGCAGAACCTCCAGTACCACTGGATCCGCATCGAGGACGTGCCGACGATCTGGCAGCGCCTCGAGGACGCCGGCATGCAGACCACGATGGCCTGCGGCGACACTCCCCGCGTCATCATGGGCTCGCCGGTGGCCGGCATCGCCGCCGACGAGATCATCGACCCGACCCCGGTGATCAACGAGATCGTCGAGAGGTACATCGGCGACCCCGAGGTGGCCAACCTCCCTCGCAAGTTCAAGTCGGCGATCACCGGCCACCCGAGCCTGGACGTCGTGCACGAGATCAACGACATCTCGCTCGTCGGCGTCGTCCACCCCGAGCTGGGCCCCGGGTACGACCTGTGGGTCGGCGGTGCGCTGTCCGTGGCCCCCCGGCTCGCCGAGCGGCTGGGCGCGTTCGTACCGCCCGAGCGCGCCGCCGAGGTGTGGCACGGGGTCATCGGCATCTTCCGCGACTACGGGTACCGCCGGCTCCGCACCCGCGCCCGGCTGAAGTTCCTGCTCGCCGACTGGGGGCCGGAGAAGTTCCGTCAGGTCCTCGAGACGGAGTACCTCGACAGCCCGCTGCCGGACGGCCCCGCGCCGACCGTGCCCGACCAGCCCGGCGACCACATCGGCATCCACGAGCAGAAGGACGGACGCCTGTACGTGGGGTTCGCCCCCACCGTCGGCCGTGTCGGCGGCACGATCCTGCACGCTCTCGCGGACGCCGCCGAGGCAGCCGGGTCGGGCCGTGTCCGGTTCACGTCCCACCAGAAGGTGCTCGTCCTCGACGTCGAGCCCGACAAGGTGGACGGCCTCGTCGCCGCGGCCAAGGCCCTCGGCCTCACCGCCACCCCAAGCCCGTTCCGCCGGTCGACGATCGCGTGCACCGGGATCGAGTACTGCAAGCTCGCGTTCGTCGAGACCAAGGGGCTGGCGGCAGCGACGATCACCTCCCTCGAGGAGCGCCTCGCCGACGTCACCCTGGACCGGCCGATCAGCCTCCACATCAACGGCTGCCCCAACTCCTGCGCCCGCATCCAGGTGGCCGACATCGGCCTCAAGGGTCAGGTCGCCAAGGGCCCGGACGGCGACTACTTCTCGTTCCAGGTCCACCTCGGCGGTGGGCTCGCGGACGAGACCCGCTCGGAGGCCGAGCTGGGACGCACCCTCCGGGGACTCAAGGTGGCGGCCGACGAGCTGCCTGACTACGTGGAACGCGTCGTCCGACGCTTCCAGGACAGCCGTACCCAGGGCGAGACGTTCTCCGCCTGGGTGCACCGGATCGACGAGGAGGCATTGCGATGACAGTGCAGACCCACGGACCTGGACGTGTGCGTACCGTCGAGGAGCTGAAGGCCATCGCCGACGCAGCCGCGGTCGAGCTCGCCGACGCGACCGCCGAGGAGGTCATCGCCTGGGCGGGTGAGACGTTCGGGGCCAACCTCGCCGTCGCCTGCTCGATGGCGGGCGACACCGTGCTGCCGCACCTCGTCTCCGCGGTGGTCCCCGGCGTCGACGTGCTGTTCCTCGACACCGGGTACCACTTCATCGACACGCTCGTCACGCGGGACGCCCTGGCCGAGGTGATCGACGCCCGGATCGTCAACGTACTGCCGCTGCAGACGGTCGCGGAGCAGGACGCCGAGTACGGGGCGAAGCTGCACGACCGTGACCCGGCGCTGTGCTGCCAGCTGCGCAAGGTCGAGCCCATCGACCGCGAGCTGGCGTCGTACGAGGCGTGGGTGACCGGCATCCGCCGTGAGGACAACGTCCTCCGCGCGAACGCGAAGCTCGTGGAGTGGGACGCCCGTCACCAGATGGTGAAGATCAACCCGCTCGCCGCCTGGACGTTCGACGAGGTCATCACGTACGCGCAGACGCACGGGGTGCCGTTCAACCTGCTGCTCACCTCGGGCTACCCGTCGATCGGCTGCGAGCCGTGCACGCGGGCGGTGGCACCGGGAGAGGACCCGCGCGCCGGACGGTGGGCCGGGCTCGCCAAGACCGAGTGCGGGCTGCACCTGTGAGCGCCACCCGCCTGGACCTCCTCGGAGAGCTCGAGTCGGAGGCCATCCACATCATCCGCGAGGCCGTGGGCGAGCTCGAGCGCCCGGTGCTGCTGTTCAGCGGCGGCAAGGACTCGGTCGTCATGCTGCACCTGGCGCTCAAGGCCTTCTGGCCCGGGCCCCTGCCGTTCCCGCTGCTGCACGTCGACACGGGCCACAACTTCCCGGAGGTCCTCGCGTACCGCGACGCGATCGTCGAGAAGTACAAGCTCAGGCTCATCGTGGCCTCCGTCCAGGACTACCTCGACGACGGTCGGCTCCTCGAGCGGTCGGACGGCACCCGGAACCCGCTCCAGACGCAGCCCCTGCTCGACGCGATCGCGGCCGGGCGTTTCGACGCCGTCTTCGGGGGCGGCCGCCGCGACGAGGAGAAGGCTCGGGCCAAGGAGCGCGTCGTGAGCCTGCGCGACGAGTTCGGGCAGTGGGATCCCCGGAACCAGCGTCCGGAGCTGTGGAACCTGTACAACCCGCGGCACCGCCCGGGCGAGCACGTCCGCGTGTTCCCGCTGTCGAACTGGACCGAGCTCGACGTGTGGCGCTACATCGAGCGCGAGGGGATCGAGCTGCCCAGCCTGTACTTCTCGCACCCCCGCGAGGTGTTCCACCGCGACGGCATGTGGCTGGCCGTCGGCCCCCACTCCAACCCGCACGCCCACGAGACGCCGGTGAGCAAGATCGTGCGGTACCGGACCGTCGGCGACATGTCCTGCACCGGCGCTGTCGAGTCGGACGCCGTGAGCATCACCGACATCCTCGTCGAGGTGGCGACCACCCGGATCAGCGAGCGCGGGGCCACGCGGGCCGACGACAGGCTCACCGAGACGGCCATGGAGGACCGCAAGAAGGAGGGGTACTTCTGATGACCACGCTGCTGCGCATGGCCACGGCCGGCTCGGTGGACGACGGCAAATCGACGCTCGTCGGACGGCTCCTCCACGACACGAAGTCGGTCCTCGCCGACCAGCTCGAGGCGGTCGAGCGGGTCTCGAAGGAGAAGGGGCTCGGCGTCGTCGACCTCGCGCTGCTCACGGACGGCCTGCGGGCCGAGCGGGAGCAGGGCATCACCATCGACGTCGCCTACCGCTACTTCGCATCGGCCAAGCGGAACTTCATCCTCGCCAACTGCCCCGGACACGTGCAGTACACGCGCAACACGGTGACGGGCTCGTCGACCGCGGATGCGCTCGTCCTGCTCGTCGACGTACGCAAGGGCGTGCTCGAGCAGACGCGCCGGCACCTCGCGGTCGCCGCGCTCCTCCGGGTCCCGCACGTCATCGTCGCGGTGAACAAGATGGACCTCGTCGGGTACGACCAGGGCGCGTACGAGAAGGTCGCGGCCGCCGTCACGGAGGTGGCCACCGAGCTCGGCCTCGGCCACGCCGTGACCGTCCCCGTCTCGGCCCTCGAGGGCGACAACGTGGTGACCCGGACGACGCACGCCCCCTGGTACGCGGGACCCAGCATCCTCGAGCTCCTCGAGGAGCTGCCGCCCGTCGAGGATCCGGCCTCGCAGAGCTTCCGGCTGCCGGTCCAGCTCACCATCCGGCCGCAGGACGCCGCGCGTGACGCGGCGCACCGCGAGTACCGCGGCTATGCGGGCCAGATCGCCTCGGGGGTCGTGCGCCGCGGCGACAGGGTGACGGTCCTCCCGCACGGGCGCTCGACGACGGTCGCGGGGATCGACACCGCCGACGGGGAGCTCGAGGAGGCCTTCGCGCCGATGTCGGTCACCCTGCGGCTGGCCGACGAGATCGACATCACGCGCGGAGACCTCATCGCCGCGGCCGATGCGGCACCCACGCCCACGCAGGACCTGGACGGCATGGTGGCCTGGCTGTACGACCAGCCTCTGAGGACGGGACAGCGCGTCCTGGTCAAGCACACGACGCGGAGCGTCCCCGCCATCGTGCGGGACATCTCGGGCCGGCTGGACCTCGACACGATGACGCCCGAGCCGGCGTCGACGCTCGCGCTCAACGACATCGGCCGGATCTCGCTGCGCCTGGCGTCGCCCGTGATGCCCGACGAGTACCTCGTCTCGCGTCGCACGGGCCCGTTCCTCCTCGTCGACCCGCAGAGCGGCGCGACGCTGGCGGCCGGCATGGTGCGGGGCGACCAGGCGTTCTCCGCGCGGGCGACGATCAACGTCGGGCAGTTCTGGGCGTGGGAGATCTAGCGCGGCTCGTCCTGGCCGTGCACGGCACACGGAGCCAGGAGGGGCAGGAGGTCTCCGCCGCGCTCCGCGATGCCGTGGCCGCGCGCCTGGACGGCGTGACCGTACAGCTCGGCTGGGCGGACGTGCTCGAGCCGCCCCTCGTCCGCACTCTCGAGGAGGCGGGTGACTGCGTGCTCGTCCCCGTGTTCATGACGGTCGGGTACCACGTCGCGTACGACCTGCCGAAGGCTGTGCGGGAGTCGGGCGGACGTGCGGTCGTGACACCGCACGTCGGCGACGCGATCCTCGATGCCGTCGCCGACCGCCTCGCCGAGGTGGACCCTGAGCCGCAGGCTGTCGTGCTGGCCGCGGCCGGGTCGCTCCGGCCCGGGTCGGTGGCCGAGGTCGGCGCGGCGGCCGGCCGACT
>DASSQF010000051.1:0-4021 GCA_035702685.1 Propionibacteriaceae bacterium | reverse complement strand
GTACGGGAGGGGCCGGACCAGAGCAGCATGGCCTGCTCGTCCGCGTCGAGCAGCCCGTCGGCGACAGCGGCGAGCGCGTCCGCATCGGACAGCAGCCGCCACAGCACGCCGGCCGGCGTCAGCGCCGGCCACACCTGCGCGACAAGGGCCTTCACGGGTGCCGACCGTGCGACGGTGTTCTGCACCCGGTCGTCGGTCGTCTCCCCGGTCGCCTCGAGCTTGACGAGCACCTCGTGGGCGAGCCGCTGGGGGAGGAGCTTCCGGCCGGCCTCGTACCGCACCCCGCGCTCTCGCAGCGACTCCATGGCAGCGACGACCCTGTGGGAGGGGAGGCGGACGACGCGCGAGCCGAACGGGACGACGAGGGGCCCTTCCGGTGCGGTGAGCGAGCCCCAGACCGCGCGACGCAGGACCTCGGCCAGGCGGGCGTCGCCCTTGAGCGTGGCGACGTCCGCAGGGTCCACGACCCGTACCTTCGCACCCGTGGACTGCGTGAGCAGCCCCTCGGCCGTCGTCTGGCGTGCGTCGATCTCACCGAGTGCGGGCAGCACGTCGCCGATGTAGCCGAGGAACGACTCGTTCGGCCCGACCACCAGCACGCCGGAGCGGGACAGCTGGTCGCGGTGGGCGTACAGGAGGTAGGCGGCGCGGTGGAGGCCCACCGCCGTCTTGCCCGTCCCAGGAGCGCCCTGGATGCACAGGCTCGTGGCCAGGTCCGTACGGACCAGCACGTCCTGGTCCGGCTGGATCGTCGCGACGATGTCGCGCATGGGGCCGGTACGGGGTCGCTCGATCTCCTCGGCGAGCAGCCGTGACCCGGCGTCGGACGCGGAGACGAGGTCCTCGTCCTCGTACGCGGTGATCTCGCCCTGGCGGAAGCCGAACCGGCGGCGCATCGCGACGCCCATCGGGTCGCCGGGCCGCGCCCGGTAGAACGGCAGCGACATGGGGGCTCGCCAGTCCATGACGAGCGGCTCCCCGCCGAGCTCCCCGGTGACGTGGCGCCGCCCGATGTACAGGCGCTCGTCGAGCTCGGCGCCGAGCGCCCGGGAGTAGTCGAGGCGGCCGAAGAACAACGGTACGGACGGGTCGTCCTCGAGGGAGCGCATCCGCCGGTACAGGGTCTGCTTGAGGTACTGCGTGGAGACGGCGTCTCCGCCCACGGCGTTCTCCACGCGGGTCGTGGCCTCCCGCATGCGACGCAGCGCGGCGCGGGACTCGGTGAGGTGGTGGCGTTCGGAGGAGAGGACAGGATCAGAGGACATGCGTCGGCCTCCAGGCGTGCGGGCAGACGCGTGACGATAGTCCCCGCGAGGGGGAGTGTCGAATTGTCCGACCGGCTTCGGCTGGCTCCCGCGGAACCGCTAGCGGCCGAGCCCCTCGACGACCTCCGCGCCGGGAAGGTGCGCGAGCACGGCGCCCGGTACGAGCAGCTTCGAGGCCCGGATGCCGGAGCCGATGCACACCACGGCCTCGGCGACGAGCCGTGCGTCGACGAGCAGCCGCCAGGCGTCGGGGAGGCCGACCGGGGTGATGCCGCCGTACTCCATGCTCGACTCGGCCACAGCTCGCTCCATGGGGAGGAAGGACGCCTTGCGCACGTCCAGCTCGCGTCGTACGAGGTTGTTGACGTCCGCCCTTGTGCTGGCGGGGACGACGCAGGCGGCGATGCGCTCGTCGCCGGCACGGGCCCCGGCGACGAGCACGCAGTTGCCGCTCGCCTCGAGCGGAAGGTCGAACGCCGCTGTGAGGGCGGCGGTGTCGGCGAGGTCGGGGTCGATCTCGCAGACCGCCACGTGGTCAGCGTACGACCAGCCTTCAAGGGCACGTGCCGTCGGCGCGGCGACGAGCTCGAGGTGCTCGAGCACGGGCAGCGAGATCAGGGATCCGAGTACGGGAAGCGCCACCCGCACACCGTAGCCCGCGGCCGGTACGGACCTCTCCGAGACGCTCACAGGGTGTCTCGGAGACTGTCAGCGACGCAGCGTCGACTCACCAGCCGAGCTCGCCGGCGTCCTCCTGGAACGTACCGGTCGGACCGTCCGGCCCGATCATGGCGAGGCGTGCGACCACCTCGGCGCTCTCGCTCGCCGGGCGGCCCGGGTGGGTTCCCGGCTCGCCGCCGCCGAGTCCCGTCGCCGTGATGCCCGGCTCGACCGCGTTGATGCGGATCTCGGGATACGCGTGCGCGTACTGGACGGTGAGCATCGAGACCGCCGCCTTGCTCGAGCCGTACGCGATGGACACGAACTGCGAGGCGGGCCTGCTCGGCTCATGGGTGGCCCAGAAGGACCCGAGTGCGCTCGACACGTTGACGATGACGGGGTTCGCGGACTGCCGCAGCAGCGGCAGCGCGGCCTCGGTGACCCGGACGACCCCGACGGCGTTGGTGTCGAACACCGCGAGCACGCTCGCACCGTCCCGGGCCTCGGTCATCGGTGACTGAGGGTCGCGGACCGCGATGCCCGCGTTGTTCACGAGCACGTCCAGCCCCGTACCCGACTCCGAGATGGTCGAGAACGCCGCCGCCACGGACGCGTCGTCGGTGACGTCGAGCTGGACGAAGCGGCCGCCCAGCTCCTCAGCCGCTGCCGTGCCGCGGGCGACATCGCGCGCCCCGATCCAGACCGTGTGGCCCGCCTCGAGCAGTTGGCGGGCGGTTTCCTTGCCGAGGCCGGTGTTGGCCCCCGTGATGAGTGTCGTTGTCATGCCTCGATCGTCGGTGGGGTCGGAACCCGCAACCAGTCCTCTGGCTGTCGTAGGACTGGCAGGGCCAGGACAACCGTTCTGACAAGGGATCACACTGGGGTCGTGGAGGACAGCGGGTTGGGCGCGGCCGTACGTCGCTGGCGTCAGCGCGTACCCCCGGACACCGTCGGTCTCCCTGTCGGCCGCCGGCGACGGGCAGTCGGGCTTCGTCGTGAGGAGCTCGCCGCGCTGGCCGGGATCTCCGTCGACTACCTCACCCGTCTCGAGCAGGGGCGCGCGACGTCCCCATCCGCACAGGTCGTCGAGGCCCTGGCGCGAGGCCTGCGCCTCGGCCGTACAGAGCGCGAGCTCCTCTTCCGGCTCGCGGGCCTGTCCGCGCCGGGCCCCGGCGTCGTACCCAGGCAGGTCACGCCCAGCGTCCAGCGCCTCCTGGACCGCTTCGCGGGCATTCCCCTCGTCGTGTACGACGCGGCCTGGGACCTCATCGTCGCCAACGCGCCGTACGACGCCCTGATGGGAGAGACCTCCGCCCTCCTCGGCCAGGATCGCAACGCGGTGTGGCGGAACCTGGTCGGGAGCGGCTCCCGAACCGTGCAGACCGAGGCCGAGCACGAAGAGCTGGTCGTAGGCCTCGTGGGCGACCTCAGGATGACGGCGGCGCGCTATCCCGCGGACCCGCGCCTCCGGCGGCTCGTCGCCGACCTGCGCGGCGCCAGCGCGCGCTTCAGGGAACTCTGGGAGACGGCTCCGGCCCCGCGACCTGGCGACCAGTCACGGCACAAGGTCATCGACCATCCCGAGGTGGGTCGGATCGCCCTCGACTGCGACACGCTCGTCGTCGCGGGGGACGACCTGAGGATCATGGTCTACACGGCAGAGCCGGGCACCGAGGACGCCACTCGGCTCGACCTCGCGATCGTGCTCGGCACCCAGTCCCTCGTCGAGCGGGCGCAGGACGGTTCTAGTCTGACGACGTGAGCGAGCCGTTCCGTACCCGCGGCCGTGCCGTCCCTCCGCCCGAGCGCACGTACCGGACGCGGCGAGCCGTACGCGTCGTGGTCCTGGCCGAGGCCGAGGTCGGCCCCCGCATCCTCATGTTCAACGACCGCGACCCGGGAACCCCGGGCTCGAGCTGGTGGGTGCTGCCCGGCGGCGGCATCGACGGCGACGAGACCGCGCGTCAGGCCGCACGGCGTGAGCTCGCGGAGGAGTCCGGGTACGTCGTCGACGAGAGCGACCTGTACGGGCCGGTCGCCGTCCGCGTGGTCCTGCACGGCTACAGCGACCAGGTCACGGCCCAGTCCGAGGAGAT
>DASSQF010000050.1:0-3182 GCA_035702685.1 Propionibacteriaceae bacterium | reverse complement strand
AGGGTGTGACACCGGCCACCGTCGGCGTCGTCCACGGCCGCGTCACCGTCGGCCTCGGCCAGGACGAGCTCCACGACCTCAGCCTCGACGACGACGCGGTGAAGTGCTCGATCAGGGACCTTCCTGCCGCGGCGGCCCGGGGCGCGAGCGGCGGTACGACCGTGGCGGCGACCGCGTTCCTGGCTCACAAGGCCGGCATCACGGTGTTCCCCACGGGCGGCCTGGGTGGCGTCCACCGGGGCGCCTCGCAGACGTACGACGAGTCGGCCGACCTCGTCGCGCTGTCGCGCATCCCGGTCGTCATGGTCTCGGCGGGCGTGAAGTCGATCCTCGACGTCGGGGCGACCCTGGAGCGGCTCGAGACGCTCAACGTGGCCGTGCTCGGGTACCGCACCGACTCGTTCCCGGGCTTCTACGTCGCCGACTCCGGCTTCCCGGCCCCGTTGCGGGTCGACAGCCCCGCGGAGGTGACCGCCATCGCCCATGCCCGCGACGACCTCGGCATCGAGGCGGCCGTGCTCGTCGCCCGGCCGGTACCGCTGGAGCACCAGCTCGACGCCGACCTGCACGCACGCGTCCTGGCCGAGGCCCTCGCGGCAGCGGACTCCCAGGGCGTGCACGGCCACGACGTGACACCGTTCCTCCTCGACTACTTCCACACCGCCACGCAGGGCGCGTCGGAGGCGACGAACGTGGAGATCTACCTGGGCAACGTGGCGCTCGGCGGCGAGATCGCGGCCGCCTGGTGACCGGGGTCCTCGGCACGCTGGGCGACCTCGTCGAGGACATCGTCGTCGGGCTCAGCGAGCCTCTCGAGATCGGTACGGACGCGGCCGGCGAGATCACGCGTACACGAGGCGGCAGCGCGGCGAACGTGGCCGCCGCGGCTGCCCAGCTGGGGCAGGTGCCGGCTCGCTACCTCGGCTGCGTGGGCACGGACGCCGCGGGTGACGGCCTCGTGGCAGGGCTGCTCGCACAGGGCGTCGACGTGCGGACCCAGCGCCGGGGGTGCACCGGCGCGGTCGTCATCCTCGTCGAGCCCGGCGGGGAGAGGACGATGGTGCCGAACCGCGGCGCGTCCATCCTCCTCGAACCTGTCGAGGACGCGTGGCTCGACGGGCTCTCGATGCTCCACGTACCCGCGTACTCGCTCTGCGCCGAGCCGATCGCGACGTCCGCCCTCGACGCGCTCCGCCGGGTACGTGAGCGCGGGACCTCGACGAGCATCGACGCGTCGAGCGTGGGGACGCTTCGCGCGTACGGGAGGGAGCGGATCCGGCGCCTGCTCACGCGGCTCGCCCCCGACCACCTGCTCGCCAACGCGGACGAGGCTGCCTTCCTCGGGCTCGACGAGGCCGACTACCTCCCGCGCACCACCCTCGTCGTGAAGCACGGCTCGTCGGCGACGCGAGTACGGACGCCGGACGGCGCGTGGCTGTCCGTGCCGGTCTCCCCCGTCGTCGACGTCCTGGACAGCACGGGAGCAGGCGACGCCTTCGCCGCCGGCTACCTCTCGGCCGTGGTCCTCGGCCAGGAGCCGGAGGCCGCCTGCTCGGCCGGGAACGCCTGGGCGGCACACGCTCTGTCCCGTGCCGGCGCGCTGTAGGCGGCAGAGAGGGCCGCACCGGAGTACGAGCGGGTGACGGGGCCTTCTCAGCGGCGTGTCGGGCGCTCGTCGCTCAGGCGGATGCCTGGAGCGCCGAGGACGGTAGGTGCGCCTCCGGTCCGGGCTTGCCGCCGAGTGCCTCGGCGAGCAGCTCACGTGCGCGGGCGAGATGCTCGTCGAGCATGCTCGCCACCCCCTCGGCGTCGCCCTCGCCGATGAGCGCGAGCAGCTTCGCGTGCTCGGCCACGATGATCGCCGGACTGAGCCGCTGGCTGCCCTGGAGCTGAGCCATGCACAGCCGTACCTCGAACGCCAGGGAGCCGTACACGGCACTGGTCCTCTCGCTCTCGAGAGCGTCGATGAGCGAGGTGTGGAAACGCATGTCGGGCTCGACGATGTCCCACTCTCCAGCATGCCAGAGCGCGTCGATCTCGTCGTTCGCCAGCCGGGCCGACTCGGGGACCTCACGCCGGCCGGCGAGGCGCCGCAGTACCTCGGACTCGAGATAGGCGCGCGTGCGGTAGATGTCCCGCACATCCTCGGGGCCGAGCTTCACGACCCGCGCCGTCTTGTGGTTGGTGCGGACGAGCACCTTCTCGCCGACGAGCCGCTCGATCGCCGCCTTGGCCGTGGCCCGTGCCACGTCGTACCGCGCGGCGACCTCCGCCTCTGTCAAGGGCGTGCCGGGCGCGAAGGCGCGGCCCAGGACCTGCGTCTTCAGATCGTCGGCGACCGCGTCGATCACCGACGTCACCACAATGTTGCGGACCACCTGACCCCCTGTGCAGACCTGGCGGCATTCTAGTTCACAAACTGACCCGGACCACTTGCACAACCGGTCAACTTGTTCGACAATCTTCCTCAGCCGGTCTCAATGAGGAGATGCCTGTGTTCACCCAGCCCCTGGCGCCCATCGCGGGCAGCCTCCCACTGTCCGCGCTCGTCGCGGCCTCCCCGCTCGTCCTGCTCTTCGTCCTCCTGGGCGTCCTCAAGGTGAAGGCGTGGCTGGCTGCGCTCATCGGACTCGCCGCGTCGATCGTCGTGGCGATCGTGGGCTGGGGGATGCCGCTCGTCATGACCCTCAGCGCCACCGCCGAGGGCGCCTTCTACGGTGCGATCCCGATCATGTGGATCCTCCTCAACGCGATCTGGGTCTACCAGCTCTCCGTCATCACGGGGTGGTTCGAGTCCCTGGGCCAGCTCATCCGATCGATCTCCGACGACCAGCGCGTGCTGGCGATCCTCATCGCCTTCTGTTTCGGGGCGCTCATGGAGTCCCTGGCCGGTTTCGGTGCCCCGGTCGCCATCTCGGCCGCCATGCTCATGGCCGCGGGCATCAAGCCGATGAAGGCGGCGGTCGTGTCGCTGCTCGCGAACACCGCGCCCGTAGCGTTCGGAGCGATGGGTGCACCGATCATCGCCCTCTCGAGCGTCACCGGCCTCGACGTCCACCTGCTGTCCCAGATGGCCGGTCGCCAGACGCCGTTCGTCGCGTTCATCGTCCCGCTCGTCCTCGTCCTCCTCGTCGACGGGCTCCGAGGGGTGCGGCAGACCTGGCCGGTCGCCCTGGTGGCCG
>DASSQF010000049.1:0-12614 GCA_035702685.1 Propionibacteriaceae bacterium | reverse complement strand
TCCTCGCCGACGAGCCCGCCGCAGTCGTCCACGGCGACCTGCACTACGAGAACGTCCTGCGTGGCGTCCGGCGCCCCTGGTTGGTCATCGACCCGAAGGGCTTCGCCGGAGACCCCGCCTACGAGCTCGCACCCATGCTGTGGAACCGCTGGGACGAGCTCGGCGACGAGCCCGGTGCCGGCATCAGGGACCGCTTCTTCGCCCTCGTGGACGCCTCCGGGCTCGACGAGCGGCGGTGCCGCGACTGGGTCGTCGTGCGCGCCGTCGTCAACGTGGCCTGGGAGCACGCAGCCGCGTCCGGGCGCCCTCTCACCGAGGCCCAGCGCGAGTGGCTCACGCGCAGCATCACGACCGCGAAGGCCATGCAGGATGTCTGAGCGAACACGCCCGGCCCGGCGTGCATCGGGTCCGACGACCTGAATAGCCTTGGGCCATGACCATGGAGCCCTCAGACGTCGGACCGAAGTATGGAGGCCATCTCCCCGTGACGGAGGCCGACCGCGCCGAGGCGCTGGCGCTTCTCGACGCCGCCCGGGCGCAGGGCTACCTCAGTGGGGACGAGTACGAGCACCGGGCGCTCGCGGTGCGGTCGGCAGGCCTGTACGACGACCTGAGGCCCGTCACCCGCGACCTCGACAACGTGACGCGTCCGGTCGCGACGACAGCACCGGTGGTTCCGGCAGCCGCCGCGCAGGACTCGCTCGTCCGCGTCGCGTTCTTCAGCGGGTCGTCGCTCAAGGGCCGCTGGGTCGCACCGCAGCAGGTCCGGCTCTTCGCGGTCTTCGGGGGGCTCGAGCTCGACTTCACCGATGCCGTCTGGACCTCCGACGAGATCGTCGTCGAGGCGTACGCCGTCTTCGGCGGGGTCGACATCAAGGTGCCCGACGGCGTCGACGTCGTGAACCAGGCGGTCGCCGTGTTCGGCGGTGCTGACGTCAAGCGGATCACCCCCGTACCGGGCGGGCGTCGCGTCGTGCTCAAGGGCCTGGCGGCCTTCGGCGGCATGGACGTCAAGGGGCCCAAGCCCGCGAAGGGCTGACAGCGGCGGGCGCCCCGGGCACGCACGCGGTCGAGGCGTCCGGCGTCAGACCTTGCGGATCCGTACCCACTCGACGTTGTGGGCGAGGCCCTTCCGCAGCACGACGGTGGCCCGGCCCCGGGTGGGGCGGATGTTCTGGACGAGGTTGGGCCCGTTGATGGCGTCCCACACCGCACCCGCCGTCTGTACCGCCTCCTCCTCGGTGAGCTCGGCGAACCGGGTGAAGTACGAGCTCGGGTCCCGGAACGCGGTCTCCCGCAGGTGGAGGAACCGCTCGATGTACCAGCGGCGGATCGCGCGCGCCGAGGCGTCGACGTACACGCTGAAGTCGAAGAAGTCGCTCACGGCGAGGGTGCCGGAACCGGACGTGCGAGGGCGGGGCGGCTGCAGGACGTTGAGCCCCTCGACGATGAGGATGTCCGGCTGGTTCACGGTGATCGTCTCGCCGGGCACGATGTCGTACACGAGGTGCGAGTAGACGGGCGCGGTCACGCCCTCCTCGCCGGACTTCACGTCGCGCACGAACCGGACGAGGGCGTGCCGGTCGTACGACTCGGGGAAGCCCTTGCGGTCGAGGATCCCGCGCCGCTCGAGCTCGGCGTTGGGGAAGAGGAAGCCGTCGGTGGTCACGAGGTCGACGGTCGCGCCCTCCCGCCGGAGGAGCTCGCGGAGCAGCCGCGACGTCGTGGACTTCCCGACCGCGACCGACCCGGCGACGCCGATGACGAACGTCGTCTTGCGCTCGGACAGCCGCAGGAAGTGGTTCTGCTGGGCGTAGAGGAGCGACTTGTGCTGGATGTAGGTGTTCACGAGCTCGGTGAGCGGCAGGTACACCTGACGCACCTGGTCGAGGTCGATGGGGTCGCCCGTCGAGCGGATGTTGGCGAGGGTCTGCTCGGAGAGGTCGAGCTCGTGGTGCTGGGCGAGCTGCGCCCAGTGGGCGCGGCGCAGCGTCAGGTACGGCCCGTACGGGTCGTCCTCCGGCATGTCCATGTGCACCCTCCCGGCGAGAAGCCTGTCAAGCCGGGCGGGTGGTGTCCATCCGACACGGGGAGCGGGCGCTCTACGCGGGCGGGAACAGTGTCACGTACACGCCGACGACGCCGGCCACTGCCATGACCGCCGTCGTGGCCCAGCCGACGACGTTGGCGAGGACGCCGTTGCGGTGCTCCCCCAGCAGGGTCCGGCTGTTCGAGATGAGCATGACGACGACGAGGAACGGCGCCGCCGCGATCCCGTTGATGATCGCGCTGAAGACGAGCAGGCCCACCGGGTCCTTCGACACCCACGCGATGACGACGCCTCCCAGCGTCCCCCCCGCGATGAGGATGTAGAACAAGGGTGCTCTGCGGAGCGTCTTGTCGAAGCCCCAGGGCTTGCCGAGGAGGCCTGCCATGGCCGACGCGCCGGAGCCGGCGAGGACCGGCACCGCGAGCACGCCCGTCGCGATGAAGCCCAGCGCGAAGATGATCTCGGCGGCGGGGCCGGCGATCGGCTCGAGTGCCTTGGCCGCCTCGGCCGCGGTGTGGATGTCGACCGGCCCGTTGCGGCCGATGGTGGACGCGGTGGAGATGATGATCGCGACCATGCCGAGCGTGCTGATGAGCATGCCGGTGAAGACGTCGGCGCGCACCTTGCGCAGCTGGTGGAGGTCGCGTCTGCCGACGGGCCGCCGTGCCCACGGCACGTACGGGTCGCGTCCCCCGGCGCTGGCCCGGAGCTCCTCGACCCGCTGGGCGCTCTCCCAGAAGAACATGTACGGGGAGATCGTCGTGCCGAGGACGGCGACGATGAGGGCCACCTCGCCCCAGCTCCAGTGCATGCGAAGCCCCAGCATGCCGGCGCCGACCTCGCGCCACGGCACGTGGGCGACGACCAGCACGCCGATGTACGACAGGAGCACGAGGCACAGCCACTTGAACAGCTTCGCCAGCTTCTCGAACGACCCCCACACCACCGCGGCGGTCAGCAGGACGCCGGCGATGGCGGCCCACAGGTGGGGAGGCCCGAGGTGCAGGAGCTGCATGCCGGCCCCGATCGCAGCGAGGTCAGCCGCGATGTTGATGCCGTTCGCGATGATGAGGGCTACGACGAGGACGGCCACCACGTACCGGGCACCGCGCGGGAAGCGTCGTCGGACCAGCGCTCCGAGGCTGTCCCCCGTGACGAGGGCGGTACGGTCGCAGATCTCCTGCACCGCGTACATGAGCACGAGGGCGAACGGTCCGGTCCAGAGCAGCCCCATGCCGAGCGACGCGCCCGCCTGGGAGTACGTGGCGACGCCTGAGGGGTCGTCGTCCGCGACTCCCGTGACGAGCCCGGGCCCCAGCATGCGGAAGAACCGCTTGACCCGTCCGCCCTTGGGTTCGGGAGAGGGCTCCTCGGGATCCACCACGGGGGCGGTGCCCAGGGGCTTCACGATGCGCCCGCTCGACGGGTCGGCCCTCTCTGCTTCTGACACACGATCCCCCATTCGTGAAGCACACTATGAGCGCCAGTGAGGTACCCGTTCAGGCGCCGTGCCAAACCTCGCCCCCGTCCTGAGCGCCACTAGAGTGACCGCCATGTGCGGCATCGTCGGGTATGTGGGGCCTCGATCGGCTCAGGACGTCATCATCGGCGGACTGCGCCGCATGGAGTACCGGGGGTACGACTCGGCGGGCATCGCCGTCGTCACGGACGTGGGTCTTGCGATGGCGAAGAAGGCGGGCAAGCTGGCCAACCTCACCAACGAGCTGGCGGACAATCCGCTGCCGCCGTCGAGACACGGGATCGGCCACACGCGCTGGGCCACCCACGGCGGGCCGACCGACGACAACGCCCATCCGCACGCCTCGTACACCGGGCGGGTCGCCGTCGTGCACAACGGGATCATCGAGAACTTCGCGTCACTGCGCGCCGAGCTCGAGGCGGAGGGCGTGGTGTTCGCCAGCGAGACCGACACGGAGGTGGCCGCCCAGCTGCTGGGCCACGAGGTCGCGAAGGGCGCCGCCCTCGCCGACGCGATGCGGACCGTGTGCGGTCGGCTCGAGGGCGCGTTCACCCTTGTCGCGGTCGACGCCGACACCCCAGGGCGGATCGTCGCCGCGCGGCGCAACTCGCCCCTGGTCGTGGGGGTGGGCGACGGGGAGATGTTCGTCGCCTCCGACGTCGCAGCGTTCATCGAGTACACGCGCGAGGCCGTCGAGCTGGGCCAGGACCAGGTCGTCGAGGTGACCCCCGACGGCTACGAGGTGACGACCTTCGACGGCGAGCCGGCTCCGTCCCACCCGTACCACATCGACTGGGACCTCTCCGCCGCCGAGAAGGGCGGGTACGACTGGTTCATGCGGAAGGAGATCTTCGAGCAGCCTCGCGGCGTCTCCGACACCCTGCTGGGGCGGCTGGACGGCGAGGGGCGTCTCGTCCTCGACGAGATCCGCATCGATGACGCCGAGCTGCGGCGGGTCGACAAGATCGTCATCGTGGCCTGTGGCACGGCGTTCTACGCCGGCCTCGTCGCGAAGTACGCGATCGAGCACTGGACGCGCGTGCCGTGCGAGGTCGAGATCGCGTCCGAGTTCCGCTACCGCGACCCGATCATCACTCCGACGACGCTCGTCGTGACGATCTCGCAGTCCGGCGAGACCGCCGACACGCTCATGGCGATCCGGCACGCTCGCGAGCAGCACGCGAAGGTCATCGCCATCTGCAACACGAACGGCGCCACGATTCCGCGCGAGTCGGACGCCGTCATCTACACGCACGCGGGCCCCGAGATCGGCGTCGCGTCGACGAAGGGCTTCACGACGCAGATCGTCGCCTGCTACCTCCTCGGCCTGTATCTCGCTCAGGTGAAGGGCACGAAGTTCGGCGACGAGATCCGCGACCTTCTCGACGAGCTCGAGCAGATCCCCGCGAAGATGCAACAGGTGCTCGACTCCATCGACCAGGTCGGCTCCCTCGCCCGCGACTTCGTCGACCGCAAGTCCCTGCTGTTCCTCGGCCGCCACGTCGGCTACCCGGTGGCGCTCGAGGGGGCGCTCAAGCTCAAGGAGCTCAGCTACCTGCACGCCGAGGGCTTCCCGGCGGGCGAGCTCAAGCACGGTCCCATCGCCCTCGTGGAGGAGGGACTCCCCGTGTTCGTGATCGTGCCTCCCCAGGGCCGGGACCAGCTCCACGACAAGGTCGTCTCCAACATTCAAGAGGTGCGTGCCCGCGGTGCCCTGACCGTGGTCCTCGCCGAGCAGGGCGACGAGGAGGCGCGACCGTTCGCGGACGTCTTCATCGAGCTTCCGCACGTGCCGACGCTGTTCCAGCCACTCGTCGCGGTGATCCCGCTGCAGTTCTTCGCCTGCGAGCTGGCGACGCTCCTCGGGCACGACGTCGACCAGCCGCGCAACCTCGCCAAGTCGGTCACGGTGGAGTGATGATCGTCGGAATCGGGCTGGACGTCTGCGACATCGGCAGGTGGCGCGAGATGGTCGCCCGCCGGCCCCGGGCGGTCGAACGGCTCCTCACGCCCGCCGAGGCGCAGCTCAACCACACCTCCCAAGCGGCCCGGTTCGCTGCCAAGGAGGCCCTCGCCAAGGCGCTCGGTGCGCCCGGAGGCCTGGGCTGGCAGGACGCCGAGGTCGTGGTCGACGACCTCGGGCGCCCCGCGTTCCGGCTCAGCGGCACGGTCGCCGCGCGGGCCGCCGAGCTCGGCGTGACGCACGTCCACCTCTCGATCACGCACGACAGCGGCATCGCCTCGGCCTTCGTCGTGTGCGAGGCGAGCTGATGCTGCCGATCCACACGGCGGACCAGGTACGGGCGGCCGACGCCGCGGAGATCGCCCTGCTTCCCGAGGGTGAGCTCATGCAGCGGGCAGCGCGAGGGCTCGCCCAGGTGCTGCGGGAGGAGCTCGTGGGACGGGCCTCGAGCGTGCTGCTCCTAGTCGGGCCCGGCAACAACGGGGGAGACGCGCTCTTCGCCGGGGCCCTGCTGGCACCGGAAGGCGTCGATGTGCTGGCGTGGCGGGCCACCGGCACCTGTCACATGGGGGGCTGGGAGTCGTTCGTCGATGCCGGCGGCCGCGAGGTGGACCAGGCCGAGGCGCTCGCCCGGCTCGGGAGCGTCGGCCTGGTCGTCGACGGCGTGTACGGAGTGGGGGCACGCGCCGGCCTCCCCGCGACCGTGGCCGAGCTCGCGAAGGCCTGCCGCGAGGCAGGAGCGCATGTCATCGCGGTCGACATGCCGTCGGGGCTGGAGGCCGACTCCTGCGTCGTGGGCGACGACGCGTTCCGCGCCGACCGTACGGTCACCTTCGGCACGTACAAGCGGTGCCAGTTCTTCGAACCGGCGCGGTCGCGCTGCGGCGTGGTGAGCCTCGTCGACATCGGACTGCGTCCCGAGGCGGCCGAGGTGGTCGCGTGGGAAGCGGCGGACGTGGCCGGCGCCTGGCCGTACCCGGACGCGACGAGCGACAAGTACGCGCGCGGCGTCGTCGGCATCGACACGGGCTCGTCCGACTACCCGGGTGCGGGCGTGATGTCCACGCTCGGGGCCGTGTACGCGGGCGCCGGCATGGTGCGCAGCCTGGGTGCCGAGGCCGTCTTCGACGCCGTGACCCAAGTTCTTCCGAACGTCGTGCGTGCGGACGGACGTGTGCAGGCGTGGCTCGCCGGGTCCGGCTGGGGCTCCTCCCACGAGGGGCGTCTCGCCGAGCTGCTCGACACGGGTCTGCCCATGGTCGTCGACGCCGACGCCCTGTCCCAGGTGCCGGAGCGGCTGAGCCGCCCGGACGTCCTGCTCACGCCGCACGCGGGCGAGCTGGCCCGGCTGCTCGGCACCGAGCGCACGGACGTGACGAAGGACCCGGTCACCGCCGTGCGGCTGGCCGTGAAGCGCTTCGGCGCCACCGTGCTGCTCAAGGGCGCCACCCAGTACGTGAGCGGCCCGGGCGACGACCGCATCCATCTCGCGGTGCCCGGACCCGCATGGACGGCACAGGCGGGGTCGGGCGACGTGCTCGCCGGGATCTGCTCCACGCTCCTCGCTGCCGGGCTCAGCGCCGTGACGGCCGCCGTCTGCGGGGCATCGGTCCAGGCCATGACGGCCGCGGCGCACCCGGGTCCGTACCCTCCACAGGACATGGCACGCCTGCTGCCGGACACCATCGGCGGCCTGCGGAGCTGAGGTCAACCTTTGCCAAGGGCTTGACGCCCGGGTGGTCGTGCAGTCGGGTTGAAATGTTCCAACCGCCGACGCCTGGAGCCGCACCATGACCCTGAACGCCTCTGACCTGTACGCCGGTTTCGCGGAGCCGCCCGCAGGGTCCGCCCCCATGATGCGGTGGTGGTGGTTCGGGCCGGACGTCACGGACGCGGAGATCGACCGCGAGCTCGAGGCGATGAAGGCGGCGGGCATCGGCGGCGCCGAGGTCGCGTACGTGTACCCCCTCAGTGACGTGACGGAGCCGCTCGTGTCGCCCGGCTTCCTCGCTCACCTCCGGCACGCCGCGGACACCGCGCGGCGGCTGGGCCTGCGCCTCGACGTGACGCTGGGCAGCGGCTGGTCCTTCGGCGGGCCCTGGGTCACGCGGGAGCACGCGGCGAGAGGCCTGTACTGGGAGTCGCGCGAGGTGGGTGTCAGGCCGCTGGTGATCGGCCCGTCGGGCTGGCCCGGCGACACGCTGGTCGCCGCCTTCGTCGCCGACGGCAGCACCCAGGAGCCGAGGAGGAACTACGTCCCCGTCCCGCTCGAGGACGGCGTCGCGCACGTGCCCGCCGGACTGGGGCCGCGCCACGTGCTGCTCGCGCACAGCCGGCTGACCGGGCAGAACGTCAAGCGCGCCGCCGTGGGCGCGGAGGGACACGTCCTCGACCACTACAGCGCCGACGCCATCCGTGCCCACCTCGCCGCGCTCGGAGACCCCATCCTCGACGCCGTACCGGGTGAGCTGCTCGGCTCCGTCTTCTGCGACAGCCTCGAGGTGTACGAGTCGGACTGGACGCCCGACCTCCCCGAGGAGTTCTTCTCGAGGCGCGGCTACGACGTCCTGCCGGTGCTGTACCTCCTCGCCGTCCCCGGGCCCGAGGCGCAGACCGTGCGTGCGGACATGTGGCAGACGCTCGCCGAGCTGTACGAGGAGAGGTTCATCGGCGTGTGCCGCGAGTGGGCGCACGGCCGCGGCGTCCCGTTCCGGATCCAGAGCTACGGCACCCCGCCGGGCACCGTGTCCTCGTACCGCTACGCCGACCTGTACGAAGGGGAGGGCTGGGGGTTCCGGGAGGTCACGCAGAGCCGCTGGGCGACGTCCGCCGCTCACCTGTACGGGCTCGACGTCGTCTCGGCCGAGGTCTGGACCTGGGTCCACTCGCCGTCCTTCCGTGCCACGCCCCTGGACCTCAAGGGCGAGGCGCACCAGCACTTCCTGGGCGGCATCAACCAGTTCGTCGGTCACGGATGGCCGTACAGCCCGCCGGACGCGCCGGGCCTCGGCTGGTTCTTCTACGCGTCGGGCGCGCTCGACGACCGCAACCCGTGGTGGGTCGCGATGCCCGAGCTGACGCGGTACGTGACGCGGCTGAGCTGGCTGCTCCGCCAGGGTGAGCACGTCGCCGAGGCCCTGCTCTACCTGCCGAACCGCGACGTGGCCGGGGTGCTCGGCAAGGCGCAGGGGGGCCACGTCGACCTGTGGCGGGCGACCAAGCCGTACCTCGGGGACGCCGTGCCCGGTGCCATCCGCGACGCCGGGCTGGACTTCGACCTCCTCGACGACGACGCGGTGAGCGTTCTGGAGCCCGGGTCGCGAAGGGTGATCGTCCTCGCACGCGCCCACGACGTGCCGGCCGAGACCGTGAGCTGGCTCGAGGCGAGCATCGCGAAGGGGTCGGTCGTGGTGCTCGCGGACTCGACGGTCGACGTGGCGGGTGCGGTCCGTACGGAGGTGTCGGGGCTTGCTGAGACGCTGGCCTCGGAGGTCGGTGCGGACCTCGCCGTCGTGCCGGCTGAGTCGGAGGTGGGGGTGCTGCACCGGCGAGTGGGTACGACCGAGGTCTACCTCGTCGCCGTGACCGGGCCAGAGCCGTGGCGGGGGATCGTGCGGCCGCGTGCCGGCCGCCGGTTCCAGGTGTGGGACCCCATGTCGGCGCAGGTCGTGCGGGAGGGGACCATCGGGGACGGCGTTGCCCTGGACCTCGACCCGTACGAGGCGGCGCTCGTCCTCGTGCGCGACGACGATGATGGCTGGCCGTCGGTGTCCACGGGGACGGATGTGTCGTCCGGCCGAGGCGGCGAGGTCGACCTCGGCCCCTGGCACGTCTCGTACGCCTCGGGGGACAGCCGGCCCGTCACGCTGCCGGACCGCTGGGAGGACCACGAGGAGACGAGGCACCTGTCCGGGACGGCGACCTACTCGACGACGTTCACGCTCGGGCAGGAGGCGGAGGTCACGCTGGAGCTCGGTGGCGTCCGGCCCGTCGACGCCGGGTCGGCGGCCGAGCGCGGCATGGTCGGCCGCTCGTTCCGCGCGGAGGTGACCACGCCTCTCGGCGAGGTGGCGGAGGTACGCGTCGACGGCCGGACGGCCGGCGTGGTGTGGTGCCCGCCGTACACGCTCCGGCTGGGCACGCTCGAGGCCGGCGACCACACGCTCGAGCTCGCCGTCTCGAACACGCTGGCGAACGCCGTCGCCGTCGACGAGCACACCGCCGCGCTCGTCGCCCGGGTCGAGGAGCAGTACGGGATGCGGTTCGGCATGCAGGACCTCGACAAGGCCGATGCCGGGGTGTCCTCAGGCCTGCTCGCCGTGCCGCGGCTCGTCGCCCACTGAGGGGGACCCCGCGCCGCCTGCATTCAGTGGCGCTCAGCGACACGCTGTCGTCCATGCGCGACGTAGTGTCGCTATGTGCCACTGAATGCAGGTGACCCCCTACACGACCTCGAGCTCGCCGTGCCGAATGGAGCCGCCCGCGTCGTCGTAGTGGGCGAGGAGCTGGTCGCACACGTACGACCAGGTGCGATGGGCGACGGCGGCCCGCGCCCCGCGTGAGAGCCTCTCGCGACGCTGCGGATCGGCGACGAGCGCGGCCACCTGCTCACGCATCGTCGCGAGGTCGCCCGGCGGGTACAGCATCCCGTTGACGTCTTGCTCCACGAGGTCGAGCGGGCCACCCACACCGGTCGCGACGACGGGCACCCCGCACGCCTCGGCCTCCTGGATCGCCTGGCCGAACGTCTCGAGCTCTCCGGGATGGACGAAGACGTCCATGCAGGCGACCATGCGTGGCAGGTCGTCGCCGGCGAGCTTGCCCGCGAAGTACGCGGTCGGCAGCAGGTCCTCGAGCTCTGTACGGGAGGGGCCGTCACCCACGATGACGAGGCGCGAGCCGGGGATGTCCGCGAGCACCGCGAGGTCGGCGACCTGCTTCTCCGGCGCCAGGCGGCCCATGTACCCGATGATCACCTCGCCGTGGGGCGCGAGCTCGGCGCGCAAGGCCTCGTCGCGCTTGGCCGGGTCGAACCGGACCGAGTCGACGCCGCGGCCCCAGATCCGTACCCGAGGCACGCCACGCTCGGCGAGGGTCTGCGCGGTGTACGTGCTCGGCGCCAGCGTGAGCGTCGCAAGGCTGTGGATGCGGCGCAGCCGGCTCCACAGGACGGGCGTGATGGCGGCCCAGCCGTAGCTGGCCGCGTACGACGCGATCTCCGTCTGGAAGACGGCCACGCTGGGGATGGACATCCGGCTGGTCGCGAGCACGGCGTTGTAGCCCATCGAGAACGGTGCGGCGAGGTGGACGACGTCCGGCACGAAGTCGGCGAAGATCCGCTCGAACTGCGACGTCGGCGTGAGCCCGATCCGCACGTCCGCATAGCCGGGCAGGCTCAGCGCGTTGAGGGCGATGACGGGGTAGCCCTCGTACGACTCGGGGATCCCGTCGTCGTGCGGCGCGATGACGAGGGCCTCGTGGCCCCGGGTCCTGAGGTGCTCCAGGACGCGCAGCACCGAGTTCGTCACCCCGTTCACCTGGGGCAGGAAGCTCTCCGCCACGATCGCCACGCGCACGGGTTCGATGCTAGACCCGACTCGTGGCACGCCCAGGTCTGTGCGGTCGACCAGTACGCGACGGCGCGGTGAACGTGACCCTTCGGGCGCGGCGGCACGCGCCGGGCGCTCCCCTGGGCGGACGATCGTGAGGGAGCGGCCCCACCGAACGCCCAGGTGGCGGATCCCGGGGCGGCGGCAGACCGACCGAGCACTAGTGTGGGCGGCGCCGACCGACCGACTCGATCCGGAGCCGCCATGCCCCACGCGTACGTGCTGACCACTGTCGGAGGCGGCAACGCCTTGTCGCCGTTCCGGGCGGCCGCGCTCGTACGGCGCCTGCAGGCACTCGTACCCGCCGTCACGGACGTCTCCGCCCGGTACGTGCACCACGTCGCGAGTGACGCGGCCCTCGATGACGCCACGAGGAACACGGTCACCCGGCTCCTCACGTACGGGCCGGCCGCGGGGCCGTGTGCCACGGGCGCCGCCACCGCCACCGTGGTCGTCGCGCCTCGCCTCGGCACGCTGTCGCCCTGGGCGTCGAAGGCGACGGACATCGCTCACAGCTGCGGCGTGGCCGTGCACCGGGTCGAGCGGGTCGTCGAGTACACGCTCGCGAGCGACGAGCCCCTCACCGAGGACGAGTGGGTCGCCTGCGCCGACGCGCTGCACGACCGGATGACGGAGTCGGCGTTCTCGTCGCTCGAGGAGTCGCTGCACCTGTTCGACGAGCGCGAAGCCGAGCCGATGGTGCACGTCGACGTGCTGAGCGAGGGCCGTACCGCGATCGAGCGGGCGAACGTCCGGTTCGGGCTCGCCCTGTCCGACGACGAGATCGACTACCTCGTCGACGCCTTCGGCGGCCTGGGGCGCAACCCCACCGACGTCGAGCTGACGATGTTCGCTCAGGCCAACTCCGAGCACTGCCGCCACAAGATCTTCAACGCCGACTTCGTCGTCGACGGCGTGCCGCAGGAGAAGTCGCTGTTCGCGATGATCCGCCACACCGAGGCGGTCGCGGGCCAGGGCACCGTCGTCGCGTACAAGGACAACGCGTCGATCATGGAGGGCGGCCCGGTGACGCGGTGGGCGCCGGAGGGCACCGACGGCCCCAGTGAGTACGTGGCCACGCCCGACGAGGTCCACGTCCTCATGAAGGTCGAGACCCACAACCACCCGACCGCGATCAGCCCGTTCCCGGGCGCGGCGACGGGGTCGGGCGGCGAGATCCGCGACGAGGGTGCGACCGGCCGCGGCTCCGCGCCCAAGGCCGGCCTCACCGGCTTCGCCGTGTCGAACCTCCGCCTGCCCGGCACGGACGAGCCGTGGGAGCGCGAGGAGTACGGCGCGCCCGCCCACATCGCGAGCCCGCTCGAGATCATGACGGCGGGCCCCCTGGGCGCCGCCGCGTTCAACAACGAGTTCGGCCGGCCCGGTCTCGGTGGATTCTTCCGGGTGTACGAGCAGACCGTCGACGGTGTGCGGCGGGGCTATCACAAGCCGATCATGAGCGCCGGTGGGCTCGGGTCCATCAGCGCGAGCCAGACGGAGAAGGTCCTGTAC
>DASSQF010000048.1:0-2896 GCA_035702685.1 Propionibacteriaceae bacterium | reverse complement strand
CTGGCCCACCGCGCGGCCGAGCGCGACAAGGGCGCGGGCATCGCCATGTGCTGCACGTTCGGCGACCAGACGGACGTCACGTGGTGGCGCGAGCTCCGCCTGCCGACCCGCACCGTGGTCGGGCGGGACGGGAGGCTCCAGCGGGAGACGCCGGAGTGGCTGGTCAACGGGGAGCCGTACTCCCAGCTCGCCGGGAAGACGACGTTCTCGGCCCGCGAGGCGACGGTGGCGCTGCTGCGCGAGTCCGGCGACCTCGACGGGGAGCCGAAGCCGACGACACGCAACGTGAACTTCTACGAGAAGGGCGACCGTCCCCTCGAGATCGTCGCGACCCGCCAGTGGTACATCACGAACGGAGGCCGCGACGACGCCCTCAAGGCCCGGCTCCTCGAGCGTGGGAACGAGATCGCGTGGACCCCGGCCCACATGCAGTACCGCTACAACGACTGGGTCTCGGGGCTCAACGGCGACTGGCTCATCAGCCGCCAGCGGTTCTTCGGCGTCCCCTTCCCCGTCTGGTACCCGGTGACCGCTGACGGCGAGACCGACTACGACCACCCCATCACGCCCGACGAGGCCAGCCTGCCCGTCGACCCGATGACGGCGTGCCCCACGGGGTACAGCGAGGACCAGCGCGGCGTGCCCGGCGGCTTCGTGCCGGACACCGACGTCATGGACACGTGGGCGACCTCGTCGCTGAGCCCGCAGATCGCGTGCGGCTGGGAGACCGACCCGGAGCTGTTCCGGCTGACGTTCCCCATGGACATGGCGCCGCAGGCCCACGACATCATCCGCACCTGGCTCTTCAGCCGTGTCGTCCGCAGCCACTTCGAGTTCGACAGCGTCCCGTGGGCGCGCGCGACGATCTCCGGGTTCGTCGTGGACCCGGACCGCAAGAAGATGGGCAAGTCGACGGGCAACGCGATCGTGCCCACGGAGATCCTCGCGACATACGGGTCCGACGCGGTCCGCTGGCGCGCGGCGATGGCACGCCCCGGTACGGACTCGCCGTTCGACGAGAGCCAGATGAAGGTCGGCCGCCGTCTCGCGATGAAGGTCCTCAACGCGTCCAAGTTCGTGCTCGGCATCGCCGGAGCCGAGACCGCGGGACCCGAGGCCATCACCGAGCCTGCCGACCTTGCGATGCTGGAGTCGCTGCGCGGCGTCGTCGGCCTCGCCACCCAGGCCCTCGAGGAGTTCGAGTACACCGACGCCCTCGAGGCGACCGAACGTTTCTTCTGGACGTTCTGCGACGACTACCTGGAGCTCGTCAAGGAGCGTGCGTACGGGTCGGGGCCGGCCTCGGAGTCGGCGAAGGCCGCCCTCTCGCTGGCCCTTTCCATCCAGCTGCGGCTGTTCGCCCCGTACCTGCCGTTCGTCACCGAAGAGGTCTGGTCGTGGAGCCACGACCACTCCGTGCACCACGCGCCCTGGCCGTCGGTCGACGAGGTTCCCACCTCCGGTGAGGTGGAGCTCCTCGACGACATCGCCGCCGCGCTTATCGAGATCCGGGGCGCGAAGTCCCAGGCGAAGGTGTCCATGAAGACCGAAGCTGCCCGCACGGAGTTCACGGGTCCGGCTGAGCAGCTCGAGCGACTGCGGACGATCGAGCACGACCTGCGCGCCGTCGGCCGGCTCACCGGTCCGGTCACGTGGACGGTCGGCGAAGGTCCTCTCAGTGCGCGTCTGGAGCTCGAGACCCCCGCCTGAGCCGCACACTCCGCAAACCCTTCTGCACATGCGTTCACGGCCTGAACGGATGTGCAGAACGGCTCTGGGTGCTGGGAAGTTGACCGAACGTACAGATCCGCCTCGTCGCGCAGGAGCGCCTTCCCTAGGGTGGGGCTCAGCGGCGCCGTAGCCGCTCAGCTGGGAGGCTCCGATGCGTTCGCTCGATGTCGACGTCGTGGTGGTCGGTGGTGGATCGACCGGGGTGGGCGTGGTCCGCGACGTCGCGATGCGTGGCTACAAGGCCGTTCTCGTCGACCGCGCCGATCTCGCGCAAGGCACGTCCGGACGGTTCCACGGTCTGCTGCACTCCGGTGGCCGGTACGTGGTCAGTGACCCGAACTCGGCCCGGGAGTGCGCCGAGGAGAATGTCATCGTCACCCGGATCCAGCCGACGGCGGTGGAGACGACCGGCGGCCTGTTCGTGTGCGGCCCGGACGACGACCCCGAGTTCGGCGACAAGTTCCTCGCCGGCGCCGCGGCCAACGGCGTCCCTGCCACGGAGATCTCCGTCGCGGAGGCCCTGGCCCGCGAGCCGCGCATCAACCCGGGGATCAAGCGTGCGATCTCCGTCCAGGACGGGTCGGTCGACGGCTGGCAGCTCGTCTGGACCGCGGCCCAGTCCGCGAAGGAGTACGGCGCGCAGATCCTCACCTACCACAAGGTGACGAAGATCGACCGCGAGGGCGACCAGGTCTCCGCGGTCATCTGTACCGACCTCAAGACGGGCGAGGAGGTGCGCATCGGCTGCCACTTCATCCTCAACTGTGCCGGCGCCTGGGCCGGCGAGATCGCCGGCATGGCCGGCTGCCACGACGTCCAGGTCGTCCCGGGGCGCGGGATCATGGTCGCGATGAACCACCGCCTGGTGAACACCGTGGTGAACCGGCTCATCTACCCCTCGGACGGCGACATCATCGTTCCCGTCCACACGGTCTGCATCATCGGTACGACCGACGTGAAGGCCCCCGACCCCGACCACCTGCCCATCCCGCACGACGAGGTGCAGCAGATGTTCGACGCGGGCGAGGTCCTCGTCCCCGGCTTCCGCAAGGCCCGTGCGCTCCACGTCTGGGCCGGTGCCCGTCCGCTCGTCAAGGACTCGCGGGTCGGCGCCGGCGACACCCGCCACATGAGCCGCGGCATGGGCATCCTCAACCACTACGAG
>DASSQF010000047.1:0-6826 GCA_035702685.1 Propionibacteriaceae bacterium | reverse complement strand
GGCATCGACCGCACAGGCGGCTGCGGCGGTACGGACGGCCTTCCGGGCGAGGGAGCGACCGGCCGGTCCCGCGGCGGAGCGAGGGGCTGGTCCCGTGGGGGAGCGGGCGGCTGGTCAGTCGAGGCAGCGGGCGGCTGGTCGCGGCCGGGTACGGCAGGCTCGCTGGGCGACCCGGGCGGGGTGTCCCAGACGTCGAGCTCGTCGAGGGACTCCACGTCGAGGTCCGCGAGCTGGGAGGCGACGATCTGGCGGAACTCGTCGTCGACGTCGTCGCTCATCGACGGACGAGGGAGGCGATGAAGGCCGCACTGCCCGCGAAGATCTCCTGCGCGTCGTAGTCCATGGTGGCGACGTGGAAGCTCCGTTCGAGCATCACCTGGCGCACGTCGTGGGAGCCGATGTCGCTCAGGATGGTCGCCGCCGAGGACGGGTCGACGACGTGGTCGGTCTGGGACAGGAACAGCAGGACGGGCGCGGTGACCTTGCCGAGGTCGGCCCGGGTCGCGCGCCACAGCTTCGTGAGCTGGACGATGCCCTTGAGGGGTGTGCGCTCGTACGCGCCCTCGACCACGTCCGGCATCGCGATGTCGCTGCCGATCGCGGCCACCGATCTCCTCAGCAGCGCCAGCAGCGGCAGCGCGAGGAACCGCTTGTCGCGGGTCCCGACGGAGGGGTTGACGAGCACGAGCCCGCCGACAGTGCGATGTGCCGCCAGCTCGAGCGCGAGGGCGCCACCCATCGACAGGGCGGCCACGAAGACCTGCTCGGTCTGTGCGGCCAGCTCGTCATAGGCGCGTTCGACGGTCGCGTACCAGTCGCCCCACGTGACCCGGTCCATGTCCTCCCACCTGGTGCCGTGGCCGGGGAGAAGCGGAAGCTCGACGCGGTACCCGCGGGCCACAAGGTCGTCCGCCCACGGGCGCAGCGACCGGGGGGTGCTCGTGAAGCCGTGGATCAGCAGGACGCCGATCGTGCCGGAGCCGCCGGAGAACGGCTCAGCCCCCTCGAGGAGGCCCGCGGTGGTGCTCACGCGCCCATCGTAGGCGCCCGGGTCCGGCTCCGGTCCGCCCTGGACGGTACAGTCCTGCCCGGGACGAGCGAAGGGGTCCGCGTTGCTGTACACGCTGTTCAAGTACCTCCTGTTCAGGCCGGTGTGCATGCTGGTTTTCCGGCCGTGGGTGGAGGGTGAGGAGAACATCCCGGAGACCGGGGGCGTGGTCCTTGCCGGGAACCATCTCTCCACGGGCGACACGTTCCTGCTGCCCGCCGTCATCACGCGACGCATGACCTTCCCGGCCAAGGCCGAGCTCTTCCATCAGAAGGGCCTGGGCGCCGTCGTGAGCTGGTTCCTCAAGGCCGTGGGCCAGGTGCCGATGGACCGCTCCGGCGGCCGCGCGAGCGCCGACGGGCTGCGGCCGGTGTACGAGGTCCTCGAGAACGGTGGCGTCGTCGGCATCTTCCCCGAGGGCACGAGGTCGCACGACGGGCGGCTGTACCGGGGCCGTACCGGCGTGGCCCGTCTGGCGCTGGGGGCCAGGGTGCCCGTGGTTCCGGTGGGCTTCTCCGACACGCAGTGGGTCCGGGGCGCCTTCGGCATCCCGGTCATGAGGCGTCCCGGCGTGCGGATCGGCAAGCCGCTCGACTTCTCGGCGAGCTTCGGCTCGACGGAGGGGGCCGTGTACCGGCAGGTCACCGACTCGGTGATGGCCGCGATCCAGGAGCTCACGGGGCAGGAGTACGTACCGGTGTACAGCAACTCCGCCCGTGCCCAGCTGCCCACGCCTCACCCAGAGGCCACGCCCGGAGCGGAGGCGGCACCGGACGCTGAGGTCACGCCTGGCGCCGAGAGGGCCTGAGCACCGGCCGGTAGGCGCACCCGGCGACCGCGTTCGGGGGCGTGTCGTGCTCGCAGGGCTGTGGTCAAGCCCTGAGGGAGGTTTCCCAGCCTGCACATTCCTGGGAACCCGACGCGCGGCCGGAGGCTGCCGGCAGGGCCGGCTTCTCCGCACCCGCACGCGCGCGGAGAACCGGGCGGGCGGCACGTGCTCGGGCCCGTGTCAGGGACTGGCCTTCTCGGTCCGGCGGAGCAGCGGTACGGGTACCCTGACTCACCGTGACCGACCAGATCCCCGCACTCGACGCGTTGCACGCCTTGAAGCCGGCGCAGCAGCCCGTCTATCGGGACCAGTCACGGCTCGCGGAGGTCCTCGCGTCCCTGCGGCGGCTCCCTCCGCTCGTGTTCGCCGGTGAGTGCGACGAGCTGCGGGCCCAGATCGCCACGGTGGCGTCCGGCAACGCGTTCATCCTCCAGGGCGGAGACTGCGCGGAGACGTTCGACGGCGTGAACGCGGCGTCGATCCGCGGCCGGCTGCGCGTGCTGCTGAGCATGGCGGTGGTCATGACGTACGCGGCACAGGTCCCGGTCGTGAAGATCGGCCGGATCGCCGGACAGTTCGCCAAGCCCCGCTCGTCGGACACCGAGGTGCGCGGCGGGGTCGAGCTCCCTGCGTACCGCGGCGACGCGGTCAACGGCTACGACTTCACGCCCCAGTCCCGCGAGCCCGACCCCGAGAGGCTGCTCGGCGTGTACAACGCGTCGGCGGCGACGCTCAACCTCGTCCGTGCGTTCGTGAAGGGCGGCTTCGCCGACCTGCGGAGCATGCACTCGTGGAACTCCGACTTCGTCCGCAACCTCAACGTCTCCGAGCGCTACGAGGCGCTCACCGACGAGATCGACCGTGCCCTCGCGTTCATGGTCGCGTGCGGCGTCGAGGACTCGGCGATCAGCACCGTCGACTTCTACGCGAGCCACGAGGCGCTGCTGCTCGACTACGAGCACGCCCTCACGAGGATCGACTCTCGCACCGGACTCCCGTACGACGTCGGCGGCCACTTCATCTGGATCGGCGAGCGGACCCGGGAGCTGGACGGCGCGCACGTCGAGCTCATCCGGCGGCTGCGCAACCCGATCGGCGTCAAGCTGGGACCCGGCGTCACCCCGAACGAGGTGCTGACGCTGGCCGACCGGCTCGACCCGGACCGCGAGCCCGGCCGCCTGACGTTCATCACCCGGATGGGCAAGGACCGGGTGCGTGACGCGCTGCCCCCGATCATCGAGGCGGTGACGGCCACCGAGCGGCGCGTCGCGTGGGTCTGCGACCCGATGCACGGGAACACGTACTCGTCGTCGACGGGCTACAAGACGCGCTCCTTCGACGACGTCGTCTCGGAGCTCAACGGCTTCTTCGACGTCCACGAGGCGCTGGGAACCTGGCCGGGCGGCGTGCACTTCGAGCTGACGGGCGACGACGTGACCGAGTGCGTCGGGGGCACCGTCGACGTGAGCGAGGCGCAGCTCGCCGACCGGTACGAGACGGTGTGCGATCCCCGCCTGAACCGCCAGCAGTCCTTGGAGCTCGCGTTCCTCGTGGCCGACCGCCTCGCGGCGAACGCGCTGCGCCGGCGCAACGCCCTCCAGGCGTTCTCGCCGAAGGACTTCTGATCCTTCGGACCGACCATCTCTGACAGGAGTGCCGTGATCGATCTGCGCAGTGACACCGTCACCCGCCCCGGCAGGGCGATGAGGGAGGCGATGGCTGCGGCGGAGGTCGGCGACGACGTGTACGGCGAGGACCCGACCGTCATCGCGCTCGAGAAGCGGGTCGCGGAGCTGCTGGGCCACGAGGCCGGCCTGTTCTGCCCGACGGGCAGCATGGGCAACCTGTTGGGCGTCTGGCTGCTGACCCGCCCCGGGTCCGAGGTGCTGTGCGACGCCCAGGCCCACATCGTCCGTGCGGAGATGGCCGCACACGCCTCGCTGCACGGTGTGACCACCCGCACGTTCCCGTCCGTACGTGGCCGGCTGGACCCCGACGCGGTGACCTCGATGCTCTCCATCGGCACCGGCCCGTTCCTCACCGAGACCTCCGTCGTCGAGGTCGAGAACACGCACAACTTCGGCGGCGGCAGCGTCCAGTCGCTCGGCGCGCTCCAGGAGCTCCGGACGCGCTGCGACGCCGTCGGCGTGGCGATCCACCTCGACGGCGCCCGCCTCGCCAACGCCCACGTCGCCACCGGGGTGTCCTTCGCCGCGTACGGCGCGGTGGCCGACACCGTGTCGTTCTGCCTCTCCAAGGGGCTCGGCGCACCGGTGGGATCGGTGCTGGTGAGCACGGCCGAGAACATCGCCCGGGCACGAATCCAGCGCAAGCGGCTCGGCGGCGGGTGGCGCCAGGCCGGGATCCTCGCGGCCGCCGGGCTGTACGCGCTCGACCACCACGTCGAGCGGCTCGCCGACGACCACGAGGCGGCCCGCGCGTTCGCCCGGGCCGTGTCCGAGCGGGTGCCGTCGGCCGTGGAGCTCGCCGACGTCGAGACCAACATCGTGGTCGTGGACACGGGCTGCGCCCCCGCGGCGCAGGTCGTGGCGGCCGCCCGGGAGGCCGGAGTGGCACTGTCCGCCGTGGGCGCCCACCAGGTACGGGCCGTCACCCACCTGGACGTGAGCCACGACGACTGCGTACACGCGGGGGAGACGCTGGGGGCCGTCCTGGCCTGATCCCGGCTGTCCGAGGCTGCTGGCAGGCTGTGCGCATGACACGGCCGCACCTCTCCGACGCGCAGCGCCGCACCCGGCTGGGCCGGCGGCACGCCCTCGCGCCGGCCCACCGTGTCGACGGTCCGGTCGCGGCCGCCCGGTCCGTCGTCGCCCTGCACGCCACGGAGCCCGCGTCCGTGCACCTCGCCGTGGTGGCCCGAACGCACGGCGTGACGGTCGCCGACATCGACCGTGCGCTCTACGAGGAGCGCACGCTGGTCAAGCAGCTGGCCATGCGGCGCACGCTCTTCGCGTTCCCGCGGGAACTCGTGCCCATGGCTCTCAGCAGCGCGTCCGACCGTGTCGCGACGACCCTCGAGTCGAGGATCACCCGTGCCGTCCTGGCGAACGGCATCAGCACCGACCCGGAGGCATGGCTGGAGGAGGCGTGCTGCTCCGTCGAGGCGTCTGTCGTCCGTGCGGGAGCGCTGACCAACACGGAGATCCGCGAGCTGGTGCCGATGGTGCGCGGCCAGGTGGCCGTCGGCTCCGGGAAGTGGGGTCAGGACGTGCAGATCTCCCCGTGGGTGTGCACCCTGCTGTCGCTGCGGGGCCGGCTCGTGCGGGGCGCCCCGACGGGAGCGTGGACCGCGCCTCGTCCACGGTGGCACCCGACGGGCTCCTGGCTGGGGGAGCCGGTGCAGCGGATCGAGCCGCGCGAGGCGTTCGCGGAGCTGGTACGGCGGTGGCTGGAGCGGTTCGGGCCGGGCACCCTGGACGACATCGTGTGGTGGCTGGGGGCGACGAAGGGCATCGTGCGGAAGGCCCTCGAGGATGTCGCGGCCGTCGAGGTGGGCCTGGACGACGGCAGCGCCGGGTACGTGCTGCCGGACGACGTCGAGGACGACGCGGAGGTCGAGCCGTGGGCCGCGCTGCTGCCCGTCCTCGACGCGACGACGATGGGCTGGAAGGGGCGGCGCTTCTACCTCGACGCCGACGACGTGCCGTACCTGTTCGACACGAACGGCAACGCAGGGACGACGGCCTGGTGGGACGGGCGGATCGTCGGGTGCTGGGTGCAGGACGACGAGGGGACGGTCCAGGTCCTGACCCGGCACGCGCTGCCGAGGGAGGCGGCGGCCGCTCTGGACGTCGAGGCGTCGCGGCTCACCGCGTGGCTGGGTGGCACCCGCGTCCGTACCGTCTACTCATCCCGGCAGATGAAGGGAGAGCCGCTCGACTGAGGCGGGGACCGGCACGCCGTCTCAGACCCGGTCGCCCGACCGGTGCGTACGTCCAGACTTCGTGGCAGGGTTGGCGGTATGCGGATCACGCACCACGGTCACTCTGCCGTCCTCGTCGAGGTGCTCGGGCGACGCCTCCTCATCGACCCCGGCAACATCTCGGACAGCTGGCAGACGCTCACGGACCTGGACGCGGTCATCGTCACTCACCAGCATCCCGACCACGTCGACCCCCAGCACGTACCGGCGCTGCTCGCGGCGAACCCCGAGGCTCGCGTGTACGTCGAGCCCCAGGTGGTGGACAAGGTGCCGCTCGCGGGGGCCAGGCCTCTCGCAGCCGACGCCTCGGTCGAGGTCGGCGGGGTGACGATCTCGGCCGTGGGCGGCCTGCACGCGGTCATCCATCGGGACATCCCCCGCATCGGGAACATCGGGGTCGTCGTGTCCGCCCCCGGCGAGCCGACGCTCTTCCACCCGGGCGACAGCCTGTCCGAGGTGCCGCAGGGCGTGGACGTCGTCGCGGTCCCGGCGTACGGTCCGTGGGCCGCCATGCGCGAGACGATCGACTTCGTCCGTGCGGTCGGCGCTCCACAGGGCTTCCTCATCCACGAGGGGCTGCTCAACGAGCGGGGGCTCGCCCTCATCGCGAGCCGGATCCCGGAGCTCACCGTCACGAGCCTGGCGTCGCCGACGCCGGGGGAGGCGTGGGATGTCGGCTGAGCTGACCCCCGTGGAGCACCCGACGTTCCTCGTCCTCGGGGCCGGCTCCCGCGGCACCGCGTACGCCGACCACCTCGCGCAGCACCCGGACCAGGGCCAGGTCGTCGCCGTCGCCGAGCCCGACCCCCAGCGGCGCGCCGCCTTCGCCCGGCGACACGAACTGCCCCCTGACAAGGTGTTCGCCTCGTGGCAGGAGGCCCTCGCCGGGCCCCGGCTCGCGGACGCCGTGACCGTGACGACACAGGATGCCGACCACGTCGGCCCAGCTGTCGCGGCGGCCGCCCAGGGCTACCACATCCTCCTCGAGAAGCCGATCGCACCGACG
>DASSQF010000046.1:0-13795 GCA_035702685.1 Propionibacteriaceae bacterium | reverse complement strand
GGGCTGGCCGAGCTCGCCGCATGGGCGGCCCAGGAGATCCGTGATGGCGCGGGAGGGGACGACCGATACGAGGCCTCCCTCGACGAGATGAAGCGGATGGGCCTCATGAAGGAGGGACGGAGCTGACCTCAGCTCCGCAGTGACTTCAGGACGGCGAGGAAGCCTGCCGCGAGGACCAGCGCCTGCACGCCCTGTCCGATGATGAGCGCGAAGCTCGCGCCGTTGGGCCCGGCGGCCTGTACCAGCCAGCCGGAGAGCGCGAGGACGAGGACGAGCGCGGCGATCGCCGCGACCAGTGTCCAGCGGATCCGGCGACACGCCGTGAGCACCGCGTTCCCCAGGTAGACGAGCGCCGTGCAGCTGACGCTCGCCGCGACAGGCCACAGCAGGTCGAGGTGAGCGAGGATGCTCGGTCCGAACATGAGGCTGAGCACCGGCGGCGCGACGAACGGCAGCGCGACCAGGGCCAGCCCGATGAGGCCCAGGACCGCAGCGAGGATCCGTACGGTCAGCCTGGCCAGCTCGCGCCGACGGCCTGACAGCGCGTGCTCGGCGAGCAGCGGCATGAACGGTGTGTAGATGTACGAGACGAGGACCGGCACCAGGAGCAGCGGGGCCGAGATCGAGCCGTAGTAGCCGAGCAGCTCAGTCCCCCAGACCGATCCGATGAGGTTGCGCGGCACGAACAGCATGACGGAGTAGGCCAGGTTCGCAACCAGCAGCGGCGACACGGCCCGCAGCAGGCGGAACGTCCTGCGGAGGCCACCCGACTGCGAGAACGGGAGGTGGTCCAGGTGCCTCCGGCTCCACGGCCACTCGAGGACGAGCAGGGCGATCAGCGAGATGGCGAACATCACGGCCACCGCCCACACGAGGCTCTGCGTCGCGGCGAGGGTCGCCGCGAAGCCGGCGCACTCGAGGACGGCACGGAGGATCAGCGCGATCCCGGCGAGGCGCATCCGGTCGACGTTCTGGAGGACGCCGTGCAGAACGTCCATCCACCCCTCGGTGAGCCTGAACCCGACGAACAGGGCCAGGACCGGCCACAGCGTCCCCACGTCGGCCGTGAAGGGCAGGGAGGCGGCGACCACGAGCACGGCCAGCACGCTCGTGGCGGCCCGCGACGCGAGGTAGGTCCCGTCGGCGTACTCCCGGCGGGTGTCGGAGATCTGGAACGGCCGCATCCCGAAGAGGACGACCGCGTACGCCACCGACGACGACGAGAGGGCGAGCGTGAACTGCCCGTTGGTGGCCTGTCCGCTGATCCTCACGACGATGATGGTGAGCAGCCACTGGCCGGCCATGTAGACGAGCGTCCCCAGGGTGAGCCAGAACATCGTCCGGCCCACGGATGCCGGGGCCGTCGCCACGAGCTGCTCGCCCCCGTCGTTCGTCGTCACCGTCCCGGGCTCTTGTCCCACTGCCCGGATTCCGGGTTCCACTGTCTGATGGGACGCGCCGGGTTTCCCGCCACGATCGTGTTGTCCGGAACGTCCTTCGTGACCACCGAGTTGGCACCCACGATGGCGTTCCGGCCGATGGTCACGCCGGGCAGGACGCAGACGCCCTCCCCCAGCCAGGCGTTCTCCCGGACGAGCACGGGCTTGGTGACGAGCGGCCGTTCCTTCGCCGTGGTCTCCGGGTCGCTCTGCACCCCCGGGACCGGGGAGGAGTAGTCGCCGTGGGCCGTGTCCGAGATGTAGATCCGGCCCGCGAGCAGCACACGGTCCTCCAGCACGACAGACTCCGATGCGGTGATGTGGACGTAGTCATTGATCTGGACGTCGTCCCCGATCCGCAGGACGACCCCGGTGCCCGAGGGGGGGTAGGCCTCGAAGCGGCAGCCTCGGCCGCACGTCATGCCCTTGCCGAGCTGGATGTGCCGGCGACCACGCAGGTCGATGGGGAAGAAGATGAACGTCGCCGGCCGGTAGAAGGCACGGGTACGGAGGAAGCCGACCCCGAGGCTGACGATCCGCGTCACGGGGTAGTCCCGCAGCTGGCGCACCCGGACGGAGAGACTCACGAGTTCGTCTCGTAGGACGAGGAGTACTGGCGCGCGAGCAGCCGGGCGACCGGCGTGGGCCACAGACGCTCGAAGAGCTCCAGGTCCTCGGCGAACCGACGGCCGTCCCGCACACCCGCCGAGGTCTGCGTCGCCTGGTGGATCCGGTGCTGCAGCAGGGGCCGCTGCAAGTACGTGAAGCGGCCCGGCCTGTCGGCCATACGCAGCCAGGCGTCCCAGTCGAGCGACATGGCGAAGGCGTCGTCGAAGAGTTCTGCGCCCCCAAGCTGTCGGAGGTTGTAGGTCACGGCGGGCGAGCACACGGGGTTGCCGAAGCGCAGGACGAGCCGCCTCCCGAAACGCGAGGCGATCGATGGGCGGACGCGGAACGGGAGGAGCAGCAGCCGCTTGACCTGCATCGTCCGGTTGGCGGGTCGTAGCGCTCCCGCCTGGTCGATCTCGACGTAGTTCGTGAAGACGATCTGCGAGTCGGGGAACGCGTCGAACGCGGCGATGACGGACCCCGCGTACGCCGGGTCGTACCGGTCGTCCTGGTCGACGAGCGTGACGTAGGGCGTGCTCGCCTTCGAGAGCGCGAACTGCCAGTCGCCCACGATCCCCGCCTTGCCGGTGTTCACGTGCAGGACGACGCCGTTGCTGTCCGCAATGTGGCGGATGCGGTCCGTGGGAGTCGAGGTCGTCATGTACACCTCGCTCTGCCCGGCACCCTTGAGGACCGACTCCAGGGCCTCCTCCAGGTACGGCGCGTCCTTGTACGCCATGACGGCGAAGGAGTGTCGATGGCTCACGGGACGCCTTTCTGGTTCGGGCGCCGTCATCCTAGCGGCGGGGGGACGGGAGGCGGCGCCCATCCGCGCCGGCAGCAATCGTCACAGACGGTGGCAGGGGGAGCGCCCACGCGGGCCCAGCCGGTCACCGCCGTGGAGGCGGGATCTTCTTCTTGCCCACGCCGGCGTCCGCCTTGGCCTGCTCGAGCTGGCGCTTCTGCTCCTCCTGCGCGGCCGCGAGGTCGTTCATGTTCATCGAGCCGCGCAGGATGAAGAACGCGACCCCCGCGATGATGAGGCTGATCCAGTAGGACCAGCCGAACAGGATCGGCAGCGTGACGAGGGCGACGATGTCGACGCCCTTGATGATGTTGCCGATCATCCCGGGCGGCATGGCGCCGAAGCCGCCCATCTGCATCATCGGCTTGTTGTAGTCCGGCGGCTTCGCGGTCACCCAGCGCACGGCGCCGAGGAGGCCGGCGAGCCCCGTCACGCCGGCGTGGATCGTCGCGTCGGCCCCGCTCAGGTGGGACGAGCCGGTGCCCAGGCCGAGGAAGGCCGGCGTGACGGCGACGACCCAGACGAGGGCGGCGATCGCGGGGACGACCATCGCCGCTGTACGGATCTGGGCCGTCGAGAACGGGAACGCCCTGGCCAGCCCGCCGGTACGGGACAGGACGCGCATCATGCCGAGGAGCGGGACGAGCGCGGTGAGCAGGACGAGGCCGGAGATGACCGGGCTCAGCACGCCGAGGCCGAGCGCGCCGACCGCGTACGGGACGACGACGCTCAGGACGAGCAGGATCAGCTGCTTGGGGAAGCGGACGAGCCGCTGCGCGTCGCGGTAGACGAGCGCGACCAGTCCGGTGCCGTGACCCTTCGTGGGCCGTACGTGGCCCCGCGCGATGGCGTCGCGCTCCACGAGGATGTCGCGCATCAGGCTCATGTCCAGCGCGTACATCGCACCCTGCATGCCGGCGACGAGCGACCCGCCCGACACGAGCCGCGCGCGGCGGATCTCGTCGAGCCGCAGGATCGCGACCGCGCCCGCCCCGACCAGCAGGAGGGCCCCGGCGACGGACACGACGAGGTCGAACCGGTTCTCGCCCGCGGCGAAGACGCCGGTGTTCGGCAGCCAGCCGGCCGCGACCGCGACCACGGTCAGGAGGGCGGCCAGGCCGACGATTCCCGCGATCCACTGCAGGGTCCGGACCACCCAGGTACGGTCGGCGGTCTGCTCCTCGGCCGCCACGGCCGTCAGGCCGCCGGCACCGAGTCCCGCGGCCACCGCCCAGCGGACGACTCCTGCCCAGGTCGAGCCGCTCAGTGCCGCGACCAGTCCGCCGAAGAGGGCGGCCACGAGGATCGCGCCCGCCATCACGGAGACGAGGCGGCCCCACAGGATCCTCGCGCGCTTGATGGGTGCCTCCATGAGCCAGAAGCCCTCAGCGGCGGATGCGACGACCGGACCGAAGATCCGCGACACCATGAGCGTCAGCGCGAGGACGCCGCACAGCGCGGCCCACGGGAGCAGCGTGCGGGACGACAGGCAGCCCTCGGACGTACAGGCGGAGACCGCCCCCTGGGCGCGGATGACGACCGACACGAGCATCGCGCCGATCATCACCGTCGCGAGCACGGCGACGTACCCGTCCTGGATCATGTCCCAGAGGTGCCGCGTGGCACGGCCTCGGCGCCAGTCCTTCATGAGCGCGCGGAGCGCGCCCTCCGACACCGGCTCGGGGGTGACGTCGGTGAGGACCCGTACGGGGTGCGTCGGCTCGGGCTCCGGGACCGGCGCGACGACAGGAGGCGGCTCGGGGAGGTCAGCCGGCGCCGGCACGGCCGACGGCTTCGGCACTGCCGCAGGCTTCTGCCCGCCCGTGGCTCTCGGCGCGCCGCCGCGGCGCGACTTCTTGCTCATGCGCCGACCCGGATGGTCTTGGTCGCGACGACGTCGACGAGGGTCGGCTCGTGGCTGGCCATGACGATCGCCAGCCCCGCCTCGCGCTCGGCCCTGAGGCGCTTCGCCAGCCACTCGACGCCCTCGACGTCCAGCCGCTGCTCGGGCTCGTCGAGGACGAGGAGCTTGCGAGGACGTACGAAGGCGGTCGCGAGCGCGAGCCGGCGACGCTGGCCGCTCGACAGCGTGCCCGGCAGCTGGCCCGACTGGGCGACGAGCTGCACCTCATGGAGCACATCGTCGACCGCCTCCTCGGCGTCGGGGAGCCCGTGGGCGCGCGCGAGCAGGTCGAGGTGCTCGACGACCGAGAGGTCGGGGAAGAAGTCGAGGTCGTCGATGACGGTGGCGAGGTCGCGCCGTACGGCCGGGTCGGACTCGCGGAGCTTGTTGCCGCAGACCTCGATCGTCCCCGAGTCGGCCTTGTCCGCGCCGACGAGGCAGCGCAGGATCGTCGACTTGCCCGCGCCGTTGCGTCCGGTGAGGGCGACGGCGTCACCGGCCCAGACCTCGAGGGAGAAGTCGGTGACGATCGCGTGCGACCCGTACGCCTTCGAGAGCTTCGACACCTTGAGCACCGGAGTGCGCTGCTTCGCCATGGGGGTGATTGTTCCGCATCTCTCGTGACGCCCACGAATCAGGTTCTGTCGGCGCGAGGTGCCATGCTGTCCGCGTGCAGACGAACCATCGCGCCACGCTCGCCAAGCGTCGCGCCGACGTGGCGGGGATGTTCGACCACCTCGCCTCCCGGTACGACCTCATCAACGACGTGGCCTCCCTCGGGCTCGACAGGTCCTGGCGTCGTGCGGTGCTGGCGGCGGTGGACCCGAAGCCGGGTGACGTCGTGCTCGACCTCGCCGCGGGCACGGGCACGAGCTCGGTGCCGTTCGCCGAAGCGGGGGCCCGCGTGGTGAGCGTGGACATGAGCCTCGGGATGCTCGCCGAGGGGCGCCGCCGCAACCCTGACCTCTCCTTCGTCGCGGGCGACGCGCTCGCGCTGCCGTTCGCCGACGCCTCGTTCGACGCCGCGACGATCTCGTTCGGCCTGCGCAACGTCCAGGACACCGCCGGCGCGCTCACCGAGCTGCTCCGGGTCGTGCGTCCCGGTGGATGTCTCGTCATCTGCGAGTTCTCGGCGCCGACCTGGGAGCCTTGGCGCCGCCTGTACACGACGTACCTGCCGGTCGTCGTCCCGGGCGTGGCGAAGCTGGTGTCGCCGAACCCGGCGGCGTACGACTACCTCGTGGAGTCGATCGTGAGCTGGCCCGACCAGGACGCGCTCGCCGCGCTCATGCTCGAGAACGGCTGGAGCGCCGTCGAGCACCGCAACCTCGTCGGCGGGATCGTCGCGCTGCATCGGGGTCGCAGACCGCTGTGAGCGAGTTCGTCCTCGACGCGTACGCGGCGCGCAGCTGTCCGGTCAAGACGCAGAACGCCTTCCTCCCGGGTCTCGACCGACCGGAGCTCGATGAGTCGCTGCTCGAGCTGTTCGCCGGTGGTGCCGCCTTCAAGGCGGAGGTGCTGCGGCAGGTCGTCGAGGCCGCTCCGCGCGTCGTCGACTGCCGCGCCCTGCGCGACGCGTCCCACGACGTACAGGTCGAGGCCACGCTCGCGGCGATGGCGGACGGCGTGCCCCTCATCGTGGGGGGCATGCTCCCGCTGGACGTGCGGGGGCACCGCTCCGGACGTGCGGACCTCTGGGTGAGGGGCGACGACACGGCGGACGGCAGCCCGGGCTACCTGCCCGTCATGGTCAAGCTGCACCGGATGCTGGAGCGCCAGACGCCCGGGCCGACGCACGAGCCGTTCCCCGTCTCCCCCCTGGACCAGCCGTTCCGGACGCACGCCGTCGCCGTACCGGGCCGCGCCCTCCGCGTGGCCAGCCGCGAGCCGGACCTCCTCCAGCTCGCCCACTACTGGCGGCTGCTGCAGGCCGCGGGCAAGGCCTCGAGCGGCACGCCGTACGGTGGGGTGATCGGCGGCGACCAGATCCCGCAACTGGGGAACGGGCTGGGCGTCGTCTGGGTACGGCTCGACGCCAAGCAGATCCGCACGTTCTCACGGACCGCAGCCACCGGCTGGACGAAGCGCAGCGCGCTCGAGCGGTACGACCACGAGCACGGCTTCCGGGTGAAGGTGGCGACGGTCGCGCAGCGGCAGACCGGCAGCCCTGACGACCCGCCGCTGGTCGTCATGCCGATCCGCGTGCGGGAGTGCGACCGCTGCGTGTGGTGGCAGACGTGCCTGCCCCAGCTCGGCGACGACGACCTGTCGCTGCGGATCGCCAAATCCCCGCTGGACGTCCGGGAGATCGCGGTCCTGCGACGTCTGGGCATCTCCACCCTCACCGACCTGGCGACCGTCGACCTCGACGCGCTGCTCCCCACGTACCTGCCTGAGGTCGCGCACCGGCCCGGCGGCGAGGAGCGGCTGCGGATCGCCGCCCACCGGGCGAACCTCATGGTGTGCGGCGTGGAGCTCGAGCGCGTCGACGACGAGCCCATCGAGGTGCCACGCGCGGACATCGAGATCGACTTCGACATCGAGACGTCCGCCGACGACCACGTGTACCTGTGGGGCTTCCTCGTCACGGACACGCGGACGAACGAGGAGCCCACGTACGTGGCGTTCTCCGACTTCTCCGAGCTGACCGAGGCGGCCGAGCGCCGGCTCGCCGACGAGGCGCTGGCCTGGCTGCGTGACCTCGTCGAGTCGTGCGGCACGTCCGTGCGGGTCTTCCACTACTCCCGCTACGAGCTCCTGCGGATCCAGCGGCTCGCCGACTCGTACGGCCGCGAGCCCTTCGTGTGGGCGGCGCGGTTCGCCCAGGAGGCGTTCTTCGACCTCTTCGAGGTCATGCGCGCCCACTTCTTCGGCACGTACGGGCTGGGCCTCAAGCAGGTCGCCCACTCAGGCTCCGGCTTCTCGTGGCGCGACGACAACCCCGGCGGCCTCAACAGCCAGTCCTGGTTCGCCGACGCGGTCCACGCGGAGACCGAGGAGACACGTGTCGAGCTCACCCAGCGCGTCCTCGACTACAACGAGGACGACGTCCGGGCCACCCACGCGCTGAGGGCATGGCTCCGCAACGGGGCGCCTCGCCGCTGATCGGCACGCGAGGCGGCGCCGGTCAGCGTGCCCGGCGGGCGAGAAGCTGTCTGGCGACGCCGAAGATCCCGAGCACGCCGAAGCCGACGAAGATCAGGAAGTCCTTGAGCATGGCCGTGAACAGGTCGAGCGAGAGGACGCTCCGCAGCACGAACAGGATGGCGCCGTCGGACGTGCCCTTCCGGTCGACGTAGTAGAAGAAGAGCTCCGTGCCGACCGAGCTCACCCACGCGAGCAGGATCCCGGCGACGAGGAGCACGATGAGAGCCACGGCGCCCTTCCGTGGCGGCGCTCCGGCTCCCTTGGCGTAGAGGACGATGCCTGTCGCGCCCATGGCGAAGGCGACGATCGAGGCCACGAAGCCGAGGTGGTAGACGAACGCGCTGAGAACACAGCCGCCGAGGACGGCGATGAGTGCCATGCCGAGCCCGCGGCCGACGTTCTCCGTGCGCGGCCTGGCCGAGCCGAACTGGGGCGGCGCGACCTTCCCGCGCAGCAGGGCCAAGTACGGGTCGGGCTCGGGGTTGGCCGACGCTGGGAACGGCTGAGGCCTCGCGGTGCCTCCGTACGGCTGTGCCGTCGGCACGAAGGACGGCCCCAGCTCCTGGACGGTCGGGGCGTACGCCTCGCCCGGGGGCGCGTACGCCGCTGTCGCGGGTGCGTAGGCCGCTGTCGCGGGTGCGTACGCCGCTGTGGCGGAGGCGTAGGCCGCTGTCGCGGAGGCATAGGCCTCGGGCACGGGCGCAGAGGCCTGGGTCGCGCTGAAGGCGGGCTGCGGCGCCGGCTCGGACGACTGGGATGCTGCGGGGTACGACTGCGTGGCCTCGACGCTCGCCAGGACCTGAGGCTCGCCGGGGAGGTCCCCGGCCACGTCGCCACCCGGCCGCGAGAGCTCGGGCGTGCCGACCGCAGGAACCTGGCCACCCGCGGCGGACAGCGGCGGCTCGTCCGCGGGCTGGACGGGAGGGACCGTCTCGGACACCGCTCCCGCGGTCTGCCGTGCGGCCGACGTGTCGGGCCAGGGCTCGAAGACGACCGTGTAGGGGCTGGCGGGCGACAGCGTGTCGTACCCGGCCGGGCGCTGGAAGACGGGGCGTGGCGGCTCCGGAGCAGGAGTCTCGGACCCGCTCGGCCGGGTGGCGGCAAGGCCTCTACGCTCGTACGGGTCGGCGTCGCCCGGGGTGCTCGGACCATGAGTGGGAAGGGTCACCGCGCTCCTCTCGTTCGAGGAGCATGGTGCCAGAGACAAGGGCGGATGGGCCGGTACGTGACACGTGGGCGTGAGATCTCTCATCTCGAGGCTCGAGCGCTGCGGCGGGTGCGAAGGTGTGCTCGACTTCGCGGACGTGGAGGTTTCCGATGATCGAGCTGACCCTTGCGGGCGTCATCGTCGTGTCGATCCTGGCTGTGCTGGACGTGGCCTCGGCGTGTGAGGGCGAGCTCCGCAGCTTCACCCGCCGGCACTGGGTCCGCGCCTCCTTCGTCCCCGTCCTCGGGCCCCTGCTCTGGGTGGTGTACGGACGCCCCCGGGCCGTCCGGGCCCCCTCAGCACCGAGCCGGTACATCCTGCAGAACACGGCGACGGACGACAACGCCGCCTACATCGAGTACCTCGGGCGTCTCATCGAGGCGCGTCGGCACCAGGCGCAGGACTGACCGCACCGCCTACGGGACGAGCCAGCCCACCGCGAGCCCGACCGCCAGGAGCAGCTCGCCCAGACCCGTGAGCTGGAGCACGGCGACGAGGTCGCGACCGGTCGCGCCGGAGACGACCGACCGGGTGGCGACGGCGAGGAGCACGACGCCCGCCAGCCCCAGCAGCGCCCACCACGACGTCAGCGCGGCGAGAACGACGACGGCGACCGTCACGACGATGCTCATCGCGAGGTAGAGGACGCGCGTGCCGCGGTCCCCGAGCCTCGTCGCGAGTGTCCTCTTCCCGACTTCCCGGTCGCCGCGGATGTCGCGGAGGTTGTTGGCGACGAGCACCTGGCACGCGACGAGGCCCACCGCGACCGCCGCGATGACGGAGACGACGGTGACCCTGTGCGCCTGCACGTACGTGGTGCCCGTCACGGCGACGAGCCCGAAGAACACGAACACCATGACCTCGCCAAGGCCCGCGTAGCCGTACGGGTGCGAGCCGCCGGTGTAGTACCAGGCGGCGAGGATCGCGGCCACGCCCACGAGCAGGAGCCACCACTGCCCCGACAGCGCCACGACGGCGAGTCCTGCCACGGCGGCGACGCCGAACGCCGCGAACGCCGCTCTCTTGACCGACGGCGGGCTGGCCGCTCCCGACCCGACGAGCCGCATCGGGCCCACCCGCTCCGCGTCCGTGCCCCGGATGCCGTCCGAGTAGTCGTTCGCGTAGTTCACCGCCACCTGGAGAGCGAGCGCGACGACGAGGCACAGCGCGGCGACGACCGGCGCGAACCGTCCGGCGAGCAACGCGGCTCCTGATCCGGCGACGACCGGGGAGACGGCGGCAGGCAGCGTGCGTGGCCTGGCGCCCGCCAGCCACTGGGACGGTGTGGCCACTAGGCCCCCCATTGCGCGACGAGCGTCCGCCTGTCGATCTTGCCGCTGCTGGTCCGCGGGAACGCGTCGAGCCGGTGGAGATCCCTGGGCAACGCCTCGCGCTCGACCCGGCCGTCGAGCCGGTCGCGGATCGCGTCGAGGGTGATGTCGGACGTGGTCACGGCGACGATCCTGGCACCCCACTGAGGGTCCGGCACGCCGATGACGACGACGCGCTCCACGCCCAGCGCCCGGTCCACCACACGCTGGAGCTGCGCCAGGTCGACGTTGACGCCGCCGGAGATGACGACGTCGTCGATCCTGCCCCTGACCTCGAGGCGCTCGCCGACCCAGGCGCCCCGGTCGGAGGTGAGGAAGGTGCGCCCGTCCAGCACCTCCGCGGTCGCGTCCGGGTCGAGGCGGTAGCCGGAGAACGTCGTCGGGCCGGTGAGCGAGATGCGGCCGTCGTCGTCCAGGCCGACGTGGACCCCGTCGAGAGGCACGCCGTCGTACACGACCCCGCCGCACGTCTCGGTCATCCCGTAGGTCGTCACGACACGGATCCCGAAGTCCTTCGCCCGCTCGAGCTCCGCGCGGTCGGCCGCCGCGCCGCCCAGCAGGACGGTGTACCGGCGCAGCGCCGTGCGCAGGTCGTTCTGCCGCAGCGCCCGGTACAGCTGGGTGGGGACGAGGGACAGGTACGCCGGGACGTCGGGCAGCGTGAGCTCCGCGAGCCCCGTGAGGTGCTGGTCGACCACCACCGCGGGGATCCCGGACAGGTGGGCTCGCACGTGGACCATGAGTCCCGCCACGTGGTGCGGCGCGAGGGCACACACCCAGGCGCCCGGGCCTCCCAGCCGCGCATGGCCGGCTGTCGCCGCGGCGACGAGCGCGGACCTCGACAGCACCACGGCCCGGGGGTTGCCGGTGGACCCTGAGGTCGGCAGGACCACAGCGGCGTCGGCCTCCTCGACAGGCGTGTCGGGCTTGAGGACCTCGAGCCATCGGGCCGCCTCGCTGACCCCCTCGGGAATGGGGGCGAAGGCGCCGGACGTCCCCTCGAGCACCTCTCTCACCGCCACGGCGACCTCGTCGGAGGAGGCGAGGCGCAGGTCGGTCACGGAACCGATCCTAGGCTCGGCGCCCGGCAGGGGCGCGCCTAGACTGATGCCATGGGACGGGTCGTGATCGCGGTCGTGGTGATCGGGCTCGGGGTGTACGCGTTCGTCCAGGCTCTCCAGACCGACGCGACGCAGATCCGCTTCATGCCGCGCTGGCTGTGGATCGCGGTCATCCTCGCGTTCCCCGTCATCGGTCCCGGAGCATGGATCGTCGCCGGACGCGAGAGCCTCTCCGCGACCGGCCAGGAGCATCGACCACTGGGCCCCGACGACGACCCCGACTTCCTCCGCAGGCTGAAGTAGGCCCCCGGCTCGGCGACGGCCGCCCGGTACCTGCCGTCCCAGAGCCTGAGAAACTGTTGGCCGACTAGGCCATTTCACAGCGGGCTCACTGTTACGGTTAGTTGCACGACCTAACGATCTGCCCGCCACTCCTGAATTGACGCTCGTGACCGCCTCGTCCCGCGACACCGCAGACAGCCACACCACCGACCTCATCCCCATCGCCCGCGAGGTGCGACTCGCCGCCCAGTCGCTCGCCCGCCACGTGAAGGACCACACCCCGTCCCTCGCCCCCCACCTGTTCACCGTCCTCGCCTGGCTCGAGGAAGGTCCGGCCACGGCCGGCGAGCTCGCCTCCCGCGAACGCGTCAGCGCCCCGTCGATGTCCAAGTCGGTCTCGGAGCTCGAGGAGCGCGGGTACGTGTCACGTACCGTCGACCCGACCGACGCCAGGCAGAAGATCGTCTCCCTCACGGCCTCCGGACGCCGCGCCCTCCTCCAGGGACGCAAGGACCGCGACGAGTACGTCGCCGCGCTGCTCGTGAACTGCACGCCCGACGAGCTCGCCGGGCTGCAACGCGGTGCCGAGCTCCTGCGCAAGGTGGTCGAGCAGTGAGCCGTACGTTCTCGAGCCTCTCCATCCGCAACTACCGCAACTTCTTCATGGGCAACTGCGCCTCGAACCTCGGGCTCTGGATGACCCGTACGGCTCAGTCGTGGCTCGTGCTCGAGGTGCTGACCCGGGGCGACGCGACGGCGCTCGGCTGGCTCACCACGATGATGTTCCTGCCGACGCTCGTGCTGACCCCCTTCGCCGGCACGCTCGCCGACAAGTTCCCGAAGCGCACGATCATGCTGCTGGCGCAGGGCCTGCTGTTCGTCGACATCGTGATCCTGTCCGTCCTGACGCTCACCCACCACGTCCAGCTGTGGCACGTCTTCGTGCTCGCCCTCCTCGACGGTGTCGCCGGCGCGTTCGACGGCCCGTCGCGGCAGTCGATCGTCACCGAGCTCGTACCGGTCACGGAGGTCTCGAACGCGATCGGCCTCAACAGCACCGCCTGGAACTCCGCACGCCTCCTCGGGCCGGGAGCCGCGGGCGTGCTCATCGGCCTCATCGGCACCGGCCCGGTGTTCGTCGTCAACGCCTTCACGTATGTGGCCCAGGTCGTCGCGCTCCTGTCCCTGGACCGGGCGTCCATGGTCCGACCGCCCGTCATCAGGACGGAGAAGGCCAAGTTCATGCCCGCGGTGCGGTACGTGGTGAGCCAGCCGCTGCTGCTCATCCTGTTCGTCGTCGCGCTCGCGATGGGGACGTTCGGCTTCAACCAGTCGGTGACCAACCCCCTCATGACGACCGAGGCGTTCGGCAAGGGGGCCACGGAGTTCGGGCTGCTGGGCTCGATCATGGGCATCGGCTCGCTCGTCGCCGCCTTGTGGGCCGCCAGGCGGCCCCGACCACGGATCCGTCACGTCGTCACCGGACTGGGGATCTTCTCCATCGCGATGGCCCTGTCCGCCATGGCACCGACGTACCCCGTGTTCGCGCTGCTCCAGATCCCCATGGGCCTGGCCGGCGTGCAGGTGATGACGACGGCCAACGCGATCGTGCAGGTCAGCGTGGGCCCGGAGCTCCGCGGCCGGGTCATGGCCCTGTGGGTCGCCGTCGTCATGGGGCTCACGCCGATCGTGTCGCCCGTGATGGGCTGGGTGGGCAGCGAGTACGGTGCGCGCGCGACCGTCTGGTTCAACGCCTTCTGGGTGATCCTCGCCTTCGTCGTCTCGTCGGTGTACCTGTACCTCCGCGGCGGCGTCGAGGTCCACATGAGCCGCCGTCGCCCGTGGCTGGACGTCCAGCCGCGTACAGAGGGGCCCCGCGCCTGAGGCGCTGATGCCCGGCCGGCGCGTCGCTCTGGGTCGCATCGGGCCGAGCTCCCACGCCCTGGACGGGTTGGCAGGGGTATCGCGTGGCCTCCCGCCCTCGGGCTCGGGAGTCTCTCCGTTGGGCGAC
>DASSQF010000045.1:0-2093 GCA_035702685.1 Propionibacteriaceae bacterium | reverse complement strand
GCGGCGGTGGCCAACGACGTGCGGGACGGGTCGCGTCGCCTCGAGCTCCAGATCGACCCCAGCTCGTACGCGCCGCACGTCGGCGGCCTCGTCGAGGCGCTCGAGATCGTCATGGACGAGGCGCGTGTCGCGAGCCGCAGGTACGGGCTGAGCGTCGGCATCGTCGTCGCCGCGTCGCGGCTGCGGAACCCCATGGAGGCCGAGACGCTGGCCCGCCTCGCGGTCCGCCACGCGGGCGACGGACCGGGAGGGGTCGTCGCCTTCGGGCTCTCGAACGACGAGCAGGCGGGCGTCACCGAGGAGTGGTCGCACGCGTTCGGCATCGCGCGCCGCTCGGGCCTGCCCGGCGTGCCCCACGGCGGCGAGCTGGCGGGCCCCGAGCACGTACGGAGGATCGTGAACTCCCTGTCCCCCACGCGGCTCGGCCACGGCGTGCGGACGAGCGAGGACCCGGTGCTGCTCGACGAGCTCGTGCGCCGCGGCATCGCGTTCGAGGTCTGCCCGACGTCGAACGTCCACCTGGGCGTGTACGAGACGGCGGCGGACGTGCCGCTCCGGACGCTCGTCGACGCCGGCGCGACGGTCGCGCTCGGCGCCGACGACCCCCTGCTCTTCTTCTCACGGCTGACCGACCAGTACGAGGTCGCGCGAGACGTCCACGGCTTCACCGACACCGAGCTCGCCGAGCTGGCCAGGTCGAGCATCAGGGCGTCCCTGGCGAGCCCGTCCGACAAGGAGGGATGGCTTCGCGAGGTCGACGCGTGGCTGCTCCAGGAGCCCGCAGCGGACGACTCGGGCCGCTGAGGGCGGGCCGCGGTTCGGGAGGTGAGCCCGGCTCAGATCCAGTCGTACTTCCGGAAGACCAGGTACAGGGCGAGGCTGCCCAGGATGATCATCCCGAGGCTCATGGCCACGCCGAGGGGCTCGCCGAACCCCGTGTACGGGACGTTCTGGCCGAACCAGCCCGTCACTGCCGTCGGCACGGCGATGATGGCCGCCCAGCCGGCCAGCTTCTTCATGATGGTGTTGAGGCGGGCGTCCTGCAGGGACAGGTTCGTCTCGAAGAGGCTGGAGATCATGTCGCGGAGCGACTCCGTCCACTCCGCGGCACGGAGGCTGTGGTCGTACAGGTCGTCGTACCAGGCGTCCAGCACGGTTCCGGTCATCGCCGGGGGGCCGGGGTGGCTGTTCCCGTTCCCGTCGTCGGGCGCGTGGCCCTCGCGGCGCCGGTTGAGTGACAGGACCACCTCGCGCATCGGGAGCACGACGCGGCGCAGCTCGACGACCTCTCGCCGCAGCCGGTAGATCCCTTCCTGCCGGCCCTGGAGTGAGCCGTTCTCGAAGAGCATGGACTCGACGTCCTCGATGGCGTCGTCGAGATGCTGAACGGCCTCGAAGTGGGAGTCGACGACCTCGTCGATCAGGCCGTGCAGCAGCGCGAAGACGCCTTCCCGCAGCAGGTCGGGGTCGTCGGCCCAGTGCTCCATGACGACGTTGATGTCGAAGCTCTCGTCCTTGCGCACGGTCACCAGGCCCCGCGGCATGACGAAGACCGAGACCTGGCTGGTGACCAGCCGCGACCGGTGGTCGAGGTTCCTGTCCACGTCGATGGAGGTCGCGTAGCAGGTGATGAAGAGGTGGCCCGGATGCCGGGCGAGCTTGACCCGCTCCCCGTCCAGCACCGCGTCCTCCACGGCCAGCGGGGACAGCCCCAGCTCCTCGGCCAGCTGGTTGAGGACCACTCCGTCGGCCACACAGAGGTCGGCCCAGACGAGTGCGTCCTCCTTCGCCAGCCAGCCGTCGAGCTCGGACAGGGGGAAGCCGTCCGCGACGACCTCTCCGTCGCACCAGGCGCGAGTACGAATCGTGGTCACGGCCGCCATCTTCCTCCCTCGGTCCCGCGGCCCGGCGCAACTCGCGTCGGCGCGCGCCGATCCCCCTAGACTGCGTGACGCACCGCTGCACACAGGAGGTAGGCCGTGGCCATCCGCAAGGTCCTCATCGCCAACCGGGGAGAGATCGCCGTCCGGATCATCCGGGCAGCGGCTGATGCGGGTCTGGCCAGCGTGGCCGTCTACGCCGACTCGGACGCC